>JANMMR010000015.1:0-4716 GCA_031373455.1 Rhodoferax sp. | reverse complement strand
GGCAAAGGCCAGCGAGCCCTGCTCGTGGCGCCACCCAAGAGCGGCAAGACCGTGATGATGCAACACATCGCCCACGCCATCGCCGCCAACTACCCCGACAGCCACATGATGGTGCTGCTGGTCGACGAGCGCCCTGAAGAGGTCACTGAAATGCAGCGCACGGTGAAAGGCGAGGTCATCGCCTCAACCTTCGATGAACCCGCCGCGCGCCACGTGCACGTGGCCGAGATGGTGATCGAACGCGCCAAACGCCTGGTCGAACTGAAAAAAGACGTGGTGATTTTGCTCGACTCCATCACCCGCCTGGCACGCGCCTACAACACCGTGGTGCCCTCCTCCGGCAAGGTGCTCACCGGCGGTGTGGATTCCAACGCGCTGCAGCGGCCCAAACGTTTCCTGGGTGCCGCACGCAACGTGGAAGAAGGCGGCTCGTTGACGATCATCGCCACGGCACTCATCGACACCGGCAGCCGCATGGACGAGGTGATCTTTGAGGAGTTCAAAGGCACCGGCAACTCCGAGATCCACCTGGACCGCCGTTTGTATGAAAAACGCGTGTTCCCGTCGATCCAGTTGAACCGCAGCGGTACCCGCCGGGAAGAGCTGCTGCTGCAACCCGAAGTGCTGCAAAAAACCCGCATCCTGCGCCAATTCCTGTACAACATGGACGAAATCGACGCCATGGAACTGGTCTTGAAGCAGATGAAGGGCACCAAGAACAACATGGAGTTCTTTGAACAGATGCGAAAAGGTGGGTGAATGTTGCCCCCACGGTCGCCCACTGCGTGTGGCTTCCTGCCCCCCAAGGGGGCCGCATTTTTGCTTGGGGCGGCCCGGCGCAAAAACTTGCCCCCACGCTCCGACGCTTCACAACTGTCGATGTGGCCAAGTTAGCGCATTTCGTTGTATAATCATGGGCTTACCGCGAAAAGTACCCATGGAACAGTCCAGCGGCGGCTATCGCAACTGAATCAGGAATAATCATGAAAGACGGCATTCACCCCAATTACCGCGACGTTTGTTTCCAGGACATGTCCAATGGATTCAAATTCGTCACCCGTTCCTGCGCCAGCGCCAAGGAAATGATCAAAATGGAAGATGGCCGTGAGTTGCCGCTCTTCAAGCTCGACACCACCAGTGAGTCGCACCCTTTCTACACCGGCACGCAAAAGTCTGTGGACAACATGGGTGGCCGCGTCGAGCGCTTCCGCAACCGTTTCGGCAAGACTGCGGCCAAATAAGCCGCAACACCGTCAGCGGAACCGCAATCCGGGCGCAGCACGGGGCGTTTCAATCGTCGCCTTGATCGTCAAATCAAGCGCCAAAGGGCAGCCGGCTAACCGTGCTGCCCTTTTGCATTGGGTGCCAGGAATCTCGCGCATTGCATGAACCAACCCAGTCCCGCCATCGTTGCGCAGGGCGCTGTGCGCCGGCTTCCACGCCTTGCCTTGTGGTTGTTTTGCGCCGCCTATGTGTTGCCCGGACTGTTTGGCCGCGAGCCCTGGAAAAGCGCCGACATGACCGCCTTTGGCTTCATGCAGTCGCTGGCCTTGGGAAACTCACCCTGGTTGTCACCCCACCTGCTCGGCCAGGCACCACAGGTTGAAGGCCTTTTGCCGTATTGGCTGGGCGCCTGGGCGATCCAGGGACTGCCGTTTCTCCACAACGACGCGGCGGTGCGGTTGGTATTTGCCCTGCTGTTGGGTTTGACACTCGCCGCCACCTGGTACGGCGTGTATTACCTGGCCCGAAGCCCCCAGGCGCAACCCGTGGCCTTCGCATTTGGCGGTGAGGCCAACCCGGCGGACTACGCCCGTGCCATGGCCGATGGCGGCCTGCTGGCCTGCATCGCTACGCTGGGGCTGGCCCAGCTGTCGCATGAAACCACGCCGGCGGCCGTGCAACTGTGCTGCACGGCACTGTGCTTTTTTGCTTTTGCCGCCCTGCCCTACAGGGTTGTGGCACCAGCCCTGTGTGCCAGCGTGGGCCTGGCCGGACTGGCCTTGTCCGGCGCGCCGGTCGCGGCGGTGCTATTGGGCGCGGGCGGATTGGTGATCCATGCCCTGGAGCGGCCGGTATCGGGCGACAGCACTTTCGGCGAAGACGTGATTCAACCCGATGTGCGCCTGGCCTCACACCGGCTGGCCATTGGCTGGGGTATTTTCCTGTTGCTCGCCGGCGTGATTTTCCTGGCCAGCCAGCTCTCGCTGTGGCGTTGGCGCATTGAGCTGCCGGAACTACTCAAAAGCGGCGGCCATGACTGGCACGGCATCGCGCGGCTCCTGCTGTGGTTCACCTGGCCGGCCTGGCCTCTGGCCTTGTGGACTTTGTGGCGCTGGCGCCGCCAAGTCGGGCAGATCTTTCGCGGGCGCATGCACCGCCACCTGGCACTGCCGCTCCTGTTCGCCGCCGTGGCGGTGGGCAGCACCCTGGCCACCACCGCCGGCGACCGCGCGCTGCTGCCGGCGCTTCCGGCGCTGGCGGCGCTGGCGGCTTTTTCACTGCCCACACTGGGCCGCACCGTGGCGGCGCTGGTCGACTGGTTCACCCTGCTGTTTTTCACCGGCTGCGCCATCGTGATCTGGGTCGTTTGGATCGCGATGCAAACCGGCGTGCCACCCCAGCCGGCCGCCAACGTGGCCCGGCTGGCACCGGGCTTCGTGCCAAGTTTTTCGCTCGGCGCCCTCTTGCTGGCGGTAGCCGCAACGGCGGTCTGGGCGTGGCTGGTCAATTGGCGGGTCGGGCGGCACCGCGCTGCGATCTGGAAAAGCATGGTGCTGCCCGCAGGCGGCGCGGCGCTGTGCTGGCTGCTTTTGATGACCCTGTGGTTGCCTTTGCTGGATTTCGCCCGCAGCTACACCGCCCTCACACGCCAGATCAGCCGCGTGGTGGGCGACGCGCCGTGTGTGGAGGCGCATGGGCTGGACCCGGGCCAGATCGCGGCCTTCCAGTTTCATGCGAGCCTTAAATTGCAAACCGCCACCCCGCGCGCCAGTTGCCCGTGGTTGCTGGTCGACCGCGACAAAGTGGCAAGCCTCGCGTTTGCCGTCAACCTCAAAGACTGGACGCCGCAGTATTTCGGCTACCGCCCCACCGACCGCGACGACGACGTGTTGCTCTACCGACGCGCTGACCAGCGCTCCAACCGCAGTTCGCCCTGAACCACCTTGTCTGAGCTGAAGACCCTCGCGCAACACGCCGGCACAGTGCTGGTCGGGCAACTGGCCGTGATGGCGTATTCCGTCACCGACACCATCGTGGCCGGCCGGTACTCCAGCACCTCGCTGGCGGCGCTGTCGGTCGGCGCGGCGATCTACATCAGTGTTTTTGTGGCTCTGCTGGGTGTGACGCAGGCCATGTTGCCGATCTGGGCCGAGCTCTACGGCGCCGGGAAAACCGCCGCCATTGGCCGCTCGTTCCGCCAGGCGCTGTACCTGTGCGCGATCACCTCCAGCATCGGTATGGCGGTCCTCTTTCAACCACAGGCGATTTTCCGCTGGACGCAGGTGCCCGAGGCCTTGCGCCAGGAGGCGCTGGACTACCTCGCCGTGCTGGCCTGGACGCTGCCGCCCTCGCTCCTATTTCGCATGGTCAGCACCTTGAACCAAAGCCTGGGGCGGCCGCTTCTGGTGACCTGGCTGCAGATTGGCTCACTGGCGTTCAAGGTGCCGCTGTCGATCTGGTTCGCATTCGGCGGCCTGGGCCTGGCGCCGCGCGGCGCTGTGGGCTGCGCGCTGGCTTCGCTGGTGGTGGGTTACGCGCTGTTGGCGGTGGCGCTGTGGATGCTGCGCACGCGCCCGATGTACCAGCCCTTGCAGGTCTGGCAGCGCCTGGAAGCGCCCGACTGGCGCGAGATCGGCGGCTACGCACGCCTGGGCGTGCCCAGCGCGCTGGCGGTAACCGTGGAAGTTACCTCATTCACCCTGATGGCGCTTTTCATCGCCCGCCAGGGCGCTGCCGCCGCTGGCAGCCACCAGATCGCCACCAATCTGGCGGCACTCCTGTACATGATGCCACTGGCCATTTCGATCGCCGCCAGCGCCCGCGTGAGTTACTGGCTGGGTGCGGGCGACACAACGCGGGCTCGCCATGCGATCCGGCTGGGCTTGCTGAGTGTGCTGGCCACCTCCTTGCTGCTGGCCGCCGCGCTTTGGCTGGGGCGCCAGTGGCTGGTGCCGGTTTACAGCGCCAATCCCGATATCGCAGCGCTGGCAGTGCCCACCCTGGCCTGGGTTGCGCTGTACCACGTGTTTGACGGCTTGCAGTCGATCAGCCTGTTTCTGCTGCGCTGCTTCAAGATCGCGTTTGTGCCGTTTCTGGTGTACGTGGTGCTGCTGTGGGGTGGCGGTCTTGGCGGCGGCTATTGGCTGGCTTACGAGGGCCTGGGACCGTGGGCGCCGATGCCCGGACCGCAAGCGTTTTGGATCACCAGCACGCTGGCACTGGGTTCCGCCGCGTTGACGCTGTTGTTTTTGCTGGCCTGGGCTGTGAAGCGCAAAGGCAGAGAATTGGTTTAAATTCCGTATAAATTAGATTCACAATAATAAATTGTGAATTTAATATACTTTTTATATATAAATATAATAGCAATTAATTAATTATTTACGTGACTTAGTATTAATTTAATTCAATAATATTTAAGTTACAAAATATTTTACAAAGGCAATTCAGCCATCTGGCGCACCCTCCGAGCCGGAAACACCATACTGAAGGTTG
>JANMMR010000668.1:0-1927 GCA_031373455.1 Rhodoferax sp. | reverse complement strand
CCACCCACGATACCCGCCGCGCTACCCAGACCGCCGAGGTAGTACATGTTCCGCTCTCGATAGGTTGTATTTGTGGCGTTATTGGTCATGACCCCGGTTTGAACCGGTCTGCCAGTATGTACCCAATCCTCAATCAGGTCGACATAAGCCCTGATCGATGGCAAGTTGGAACCCAAAGGGACGCCGCTGACGGTCTGCGGCCCCAAAGCTTCGTCGCTTTGCTCCTGCAACACCATCTTGTTCCATGTCTGGCTGCTGATGTTTGCCCGAAGATCCCAGTTGGGGCTGTTGGCGGTGTTGAGTAAGTGGCCGCGCAGTGTGGCCGCGTTGCGGGTGGACAGGGCCACGTCGTAGTCCAGACCGGCTTGCACTGTGAATTGCTTGAATATGCCGGCTACGCCGCCCCAGCCGTTGGTCTGGGAGTGTGGTGAGTACGAGTTGCCTTGGACGCCGGTGGTCGGGTTGATCATGCCCGGACCGTAGGAGTTGGTACCGGTCACATCGCTGAACTTGGGCGTGCTCGCATTTGAGCCAACGACCAACGGACCCTGGGGCTTTGTGAGGTCGCGCACATTGGCGGCGTTGTAGGTCAGAACAGGATCCAGCCTGCCAAAGGTGTAGCTGTTGCCGACGAAGAGGATGGAAATGGGGGCGGAGTTGGCAGAACTCACAGCGGCAAGCACGGCAAGCGCAATCGGGAAAGCTCGGCACATCGAAAAATTCATGGGATTCCAACTGGTTTTTGTAAAACATACTGGCGAGCGTAAATCGAACCATCAAACGTAGAAAGATTTACGGCACTTTACATAAGCAAAAAACGTACCGATCTGCAAATTATTGAAGAATCTGTTTATATTCAATAAGTTAGACGCTATTCATGAGCATCCTGACGAGTCGTATGTAAATTAATTCGACATGATCTCTTCGTATTGCTTGAGGCCGCAATTTGAAGTGTGGTTGACGGAAGTTCAGTCACTCCGATTCAGCCAAACAGCAGTGCGGCGAGTCAGGCGATGGTCACTACCACCTTGCCCTGCACCTTGCCCGCCTCCATGCGCGTCAGTGCCTGCGGAACCTGCTCCAGCGTGATGCGCTCGGCCACCCGGGGTTGCAACACACCTTTGGAGGCCCAGCCGGCCAGGCTCTTGAGCAATGCGGCGTCGGTTTTCAGCATGAACGCTGCGCAGCGTTGTTTTGAAAAAATCGAGGCGGTGAACTGGTTCAAGAACCGGGCGCCGTCGGGAAAGGTGTCGATGTAAATGCCGTTGGCAGACAGCCGTTTCTTTGCCTTCGAAAAGGCGGTATGTGTGCCGCCGGTGTCCAGAATGACGTCATAGATGTCGCTCGTGTCCGTCCATTCGGTGGTTTTGTAGTCAATCACCCGGTCAGCGCCAATGGATTGCACGTAACCCACGTTGCCCGTGCCGCACACCCCCGTTACATGCGCGCCCAGGGCGTGCGCGAGTTGCACACCCGCTGCGCCCACCGAGCCGGAAGCGCCCACGACCAAAACCTTTTGCCCCGCCTTCAGGTGAGCGATCGATATAAGCGCCTGCAAAGCCGAGCCTGCAGCCACAACCAGGCAGGCGGCTGTTTCGTCACTCACGTTGTCGGGAATTGCCGCGACCAGATTCACGTCAATGGCCAGCGCGTCGGCGCAGCAGCCTTGCCCGTTCAGCGCATTGGCCGAACCAAACACGCGGTGACCCACTTTGAACTCCGCCACACCGCTGCCTAGTGCAGAGACCACGCCGGCGAAGTCCTTGCCGATGGTTGCGGGGAATTTCGGCTTTCTGAGCATCTTCATGATGCCGTTACGCAATTTGTAGTCGATGGGGTTCAGGCTGGCGCAGTGCACCTTGACCTGCACCTGGCCTGCTTGCGGCACCGGCATGGGGACATCGCGCAATTGCATGACGGATTCCCC
>JANMMR010000664.1:0-3375 GCA_031373455.1 Rhodoferax sp. | reverse complement strand
CTGGCGCATTCGAAACCGGGCAGGGTCTCCATCGCTGTGGCCACATCGGGCAGGTTGGGCAGGCGTTTGGCCGAGGTGACGGCGGTCACTTTCAACTGGTTGTTGCGGTGGAACTGCACTGAGCCGAGCACCGGGTCAATGAAGCCTTCGATCTGCCCGCCGACCAGGTCAGTCATGGCCGGGCCAGTGCCTTTGTAGGGCACGACGGTGAGCGAAATACCCGCCGCCTGCTCCAGCTTGACGGTGCACAGGTGCCCTGCGGAGCCGATGGAGCCGACCGCAAAATTCATCTTGCCCGGCTGGGCCTTGGCGGCGGCAATCAGCCCCTGCAGGTTGTTCACGCCAAGCTTGTTGGTCACCGCCACCGACAGCGGCGCCTTGGCCACCAAGCTGATGGGCGCGAAGTCGGTCTGTACCTGGTAGGGCACCGACTTCATGGTCATTGGCGCGGTGACAAAGGTGCTGGCGTTGAACAGCAGCGTGTAGCCGTCTGCGGGCGCTTTGGCCACGGCGTCGGCGCCAATCACGCCATTGCCGCCTGCTCGGTTGTCCACCACGAAGTTCTGGCCGAATTGAGCTGTGAGGTTTTGCGCCAGCATGCGGCCCACCTTGTCCAGCGTGCCACCGGGTGGGAAGGGGATGACGACGCGCACTGGTTTGTCGGGCCAGGTTTGGGCACCAGCGGCGAGCGCGCTGAGGGCGAGGATGGCCGCGATAAAGGTCTTCGTGAGGGCTGTGTTTCTTGCGTGCATGGTGACTCCTGCTGTTTGTTAGATTGATTGGACGGCTAACTTGATTTGTCACTGGCAGCGGTAATTGGCCGCCTGTTTGGACGAGCCGCTGCCGCTCCACACCGCCTTTTGCGGGTAGACGCACAGCGGGTAACTCACGCTGTTGTCGCGTGAGGTCAGGGTGATGCTGCCTGGTGTTTGGCCCTTTTCAACCCAATCTGCCAGGGCCGTGAACATCTGGTCCTGCTCGCGCGTGGGGGTCTGGTTGCCAGCGCCGGGCAACTTGGGCAGTGGCACCGTGTTGTTCAGTGCCGGGTTGCCGCCGCTGTTGACGGTGAATCCGCGGCCCTGCGAACTGTGGGCTTTGCCGGGAACGAGGTACAGGCGCACGAATTTCTGCACTTCCGCAACACCACCCATACCGGCGGCCACCCGCTCGTAGTGGTTCACCGAGTTGGCGGGCGGCAAGGCGTCTTCGGCCAGGCCGGTATAAGTAATGATCTTGCGGCCCAGCTCGCGCAGCCGGGTGAGATCGGCGTTGTCGGTGTTCAGATGGCCCAGCATCGGCTGCAGGGCGACGCCTTTGCGGAATGTGTCGGCGAGGTCGGCCACATCGACTTCGCGCCATTTGTCGCGCTGGGTGATGCTGGGGTGAACGAATGCCGCGCCCGCGTTGACCGCCGAAGACGTGACATATCGGATGTCCTGCTTTTGGTGGGCCAGCGTTTCTGCACCCCCCACCCGGCTGACCAGGGCGCCCCAATCGGCTCCGCGCGGGAAGCTCCACCACAGCTGTTTGGCGCCCAACGCCGCGCCGCTGCGGGCGGTGGCGCTTTCATTCGGGTCGTAACTGCCGTCGGTGGTGATGCCGTACCAGAGCTTGTTGATGACGCGGGCCTCTGCCAGGCTTACACACCGCACGGGGTCGGTATTTTTGCCCGTGGTGCCGTTGCCTGTGACACCTGCACAAAGGGCCGCTTCATCCTTGCTGGGGTCGTAATTGCAACTCGACGGGTCCAGCAAAAACCCAAGTCCCTCCTTGTCGCAAACCTGCACGGCGCGCTGGTTGACTGCGGTGATCTTCTGGCGGAAGTTTGCAGCAGCAAAGGCTGGGTCGGCTGAGGTGTAGCCCAAATCGGCCTTCATCACAACCTGTGCATAGAACGAGTTCAACCCCGATTTGCCGGTGCTGATGGCGGGTGCGGCGAGCAGGTAACCGTCGTACAAATCGGGGTAGTCCTGCGCCACCTTCCAGCCCTGGCGGCCTCCGGTGGAGTGGCCGTCAAAGTAGGCGAATTGGTGGCCCTTGCCGTAATACAGCTTCACCAAAGCGCGGGTCTTGTGCGCCTGCTCGACCATGCTGCGGTAGGAAAAATCCTTGAACAGGGTTTGGTTAAGCGAACCATCGGGCAAAAACGTGAACGAGCCATTTTGCGACCAGCGCTGGCCCGCGTCGGTGGTGCCGCTGGCGTAACCCATGCCGGCAATGATGGGTGCCGGGAATTTGCTGCCTACGGCCGTCTCCAGCGTGGCGCCCTTCGCCGTGGGCACCAAGTGGTTGCCACCCACGTAACCGCCGCCACCGTAGTTGCGGATGCGCTGGTTCCAGTTGGCGTGGCTGGGCAGCCAGACTTCAATACCGATGCCCGCCGAGGTGGAGCGCGCATCTGCCGGGCCAGGGTTGCCGGGACCCACGCCGAGCTTGACCATGCACATATCGGCCGCCAATGTGACGGGCGAATTGGAGTCAGACACAAAAACCTTGTCGCCCTGTTTGTAGGCATACACCGCCAGCACACTTGTCAAGGCATCGGGTTTGAAGGCCGTCTTCAAGCCATCATCGCAAGCCAGCGGTGCCGTGCTGGCCGTGGTGTTCAAGCCGCTGCAAGCGCCCAGCAGCAGGGCGCTTGCAGTGAACGCAACAGCCGCAACTCGCTGCCATGGGCCTGAAAAAGTGAGTTCTGAAAAGCTTGGGTTCAAGGGAGTCTCCTGTGTGTATCTTTGGGTTATTCAATGCCGTGCACGGCGCACAATGCCTTCATGCGCCACACAGCCAGCTCGGGTTGCTGCAGGCAGTTGGCGGCGTCGGCGAAGCGAAACAGCTCGGCCAAATGAACGAGCGAGCGGGTACTTTGTTGGCCGCCCACCATTGTGAAATGGTTTTGGTGGCCATTGAGCCAGGCCATGAAAACCACGCCGGTTTTGTAAAAACGGGTAGGGGCCTGGAAGATGTGGCGCGAGAGCACAACCGTGGGCGCCAGCAGCGCGCGAAATTTTTCTTCACGGCCCTGGGCCAGCTCGCTCAGCGCAGCACTGGCCACTGGCGCGATCGCGTCAAAAATGCCGAGCAGGGCGTCGCTTTTCCCCTGATTGGGAGAGTGGCCTGCGCCATCGCCGGCGATCAACTCGGCGTAATTGAAATCGTCGCCCGTGTACATGCGCACACCCTGGCCATCTGTGCCGCCGTGTGTGGGCAGGCGCCTGCGCATCGCGATTTCCCGGTCTTTGTCCAGGAGCGAGATCTTGATGCCGTCTACTTTGTCAGGATGCGCGTTGATCACGTCCAGCGCGGTTTGCATCGCACTATCGACATCGTTGCTGCCCCAATAACCGGCCAGCGCCGGGTCAAACATGTCGCCCAGCC
>JANMMR010000639.1:0-2369 GCA_031373455.1 Rhodoferax sp. | reverse complement strand
CGTATTCGTAACCAAAGGCGCAGCCCCAGTCGTGCACCATCAGCGTGACGGGTTGGCCGGGGCTGGCGGCGTCCACAATGCGGGCGAACAGGGCGGTCATGTCGCGGTAACCCATGGCCTTGGGCGGCTTGCTGAGGTCGTACCCGGGCAAATCGAAACGCACGCATCGGTAGCGGTCTTGCAAGGCCGCCACGGTGGTGTCCCACAGACGGTGCGTGTCGGGCCAGCCGTGGATCATCAGCAGGGTCTCGGGGCCTTCGCCGTCAATGTGAATATCAATGCCGTCTACCGCCAAACCACTGAAACCGCTGTGTGCCATGTGCGCCGCCTTATTAATTCGATCTTTTCATTCGATCCGGCATTGTGACAACATGGCGGCATGCTGAAACCCGAACACCTTCGCGACCTGCTGGTCGACCCTCACACACACCCGCGCGGGCAGGCCCACCTGAGCGCCGCCAGCGGGCTGGTGCGGGTGCAGCGGCGGTTGTATGTGGTGGCAGACGACGAGCACCACCTGGGTGCAATGGGCGCTACCGGGCAGGCGCCGCTGCAGTTGGTCCGCCTGCTGGAAGGCAACCTGCCGCAGGGCACCAAAAAGCGCAAAGCCGCCAAGGCGGATCTGGAAACCCTGGTGCACCTGCCCGCCATGCCGGGCCACCCATTTGGCGCCTTGCTGGCCATGGGTTCGGGATCGGGCCCGAAACGCAACCGGGCCGTCGTTGTGCCACTCGATGCGGCGGGGGCGGTGATCGGGCGGGTCAGCCACGTCGACTTGAAACCCCTGTACAACCGGTTGCGCCAGCGGCTGGGGGAAGTCAACATCGAGGGCGCTTTTGCCACGCTGGGCGGAACCGGCGATGAGCGGCAATTTTGCCTGCTGCAGCGCGGCCACAAAGGCAGCAAAAAAGGCGACAACGCAGGTGTCAACAGAGGCGACGTGCCCAGCGCCATCGTCCGCTACCGGTGGAAGCCGTTTCTGCAGTGGCTGTTGGGCAAGAGTGACCAACGCCCGCCAGTTTTGTCGATCACGCCTCTTGATCTGGGCATGGAGGCCGGTGTGCCCCTGAGCCTGACCGATGGCGCAGCGCTGCCGGGTGGGCGCTGGGTGTTTTGCGCGGTTGCGGAAGACACCACCAACAGCTTTGACGACGGCGCTTGCCTGGCCTCCGCCGTGGGTGTGGTGGACGCACAGGGCACGGTGTTGCATAGCCACCGCCTCAAGGGTGCGCCCAAAGTTGAGGGCATTTCGGCGACGCTGTCGCGCGGCCAATGGGTGTTGACGATGGTGACCGATGCCGACGATCCGGCGCAGCCCTCGCGCTTGCTGCGGGTGCGCCTGCCCAAGCCTGCACGCCGAAATTAAGCCGCTGGCAGCCGCACCACGCGGCCGGGGTTCATCAGGTTGGTGGGGTCCAGCGCCCGCTTGATGGCGCGCATCATGTTGAGCGCCACCGGCGATTTGTGTTTCACCAGTTTGTCCACTTTCATGCTGCCCACACCGTGTTCTGCAGAAATCGAGCCGCCGTGCGCCTGCACGGAATCGAAAACGACAGTGTTCACCGCGTCTTCCTGCAAGCGCAAAAAGGCGGCTTGGTCCACACCCTCGGGTGCCTGCACGTTGTAGTGCAAGTTGCCGTCGCCCAGATGGCCGAAATTGACGAAACGCACGCCGGGAAAGGCCTGGGCCAAAAGGGCGTCGGTGGTTGTCACAAAGGCGGGAATTTTGGAGACGGCAATCGACACATCGTGTTTGATGTTCGGCCCTTCCATCGGCTGCGCCAGTGGAATGCTTTCGCGGATGTGCCACAAGGCTTTGGCCTGGCTGAGGTTTTCAGCGACCACCGCGTCGGTTACGCAGCCTTTCTCCATCGCCCCTTCAAGCAGGCGCTCAAACTGCGCGCGCGCATGTGTTTCGGATTCGTGGTCAGAGTTTTCCAGCAACACACACCAGGGCGTTTGCTCATACAGCGGCACACGCTGCTGCGGCATGTGGCGCGCCACGAGCGAGAGGGCGAATTGGCCCATCACCTCAAACCCGGTCAGCCCCGCGCCCAGGTGCTGGTGCGCCAGCCCGAGCAGCTCAACCGCCGCGTCGAGTGAGGGCACGGCGGCCCAGGCGGTGAGCTGTGCCGCCGCCTTTGGGTAGAGCTTCATCGACGCCGCGGTGATGATGCCCAGAGTGCCTTCCGCGCCGATGAAGAGATCGGTGAGGTCGTAACCGGTGTTGTCCTTGCGCAGGCCCGAGAGCCCGTTCCACACCTCGCCCTGCGCGGTGTCCACTTCGAGGCCCAGGCAAAGGTCGCGCGTGGTGCCGAAACGCACCACCTGCGTGCCGCCGGCGTTGGTGCCCAGGTTGCCGCCAATGG
>JANMMR010000625.1:0-4611 GCA_031373455.1 Rhodoferax sp. | reverse complement strand
AGACCCAATACACCTGCCGGCCTTGCGCCACCTGGTCGCGGATTCGCTCGACCACCTCGTCGCGGCGCGCTTCATTCACCAGTTTGGTGACGATGGGGGTGCGACCAGGCGGCAACTCGTCGATGGTGGAGACCTCCAGGTCAGCGTAGTAACTCATGGCCAGCGTGCGCGGAATCGGCGTGGCCGTCATCATGAGTAAATGCGGCTCGCGCTTCGCGTCGGCCGCATTGACTCTGTCCAAGCTCACTGCCCCCTCCCCGGCCCCCCCCCGAGCGGGGGAGGGTTTCAATTCCGAGACCGCTGATGGATTCATTTTGGCCCGCAGCGCCAGCCGCTGCGCCACGCCAAAGCGGTGCTGCTCGTCGATGATGGCCAGCGCCAGGTTGTTGAACTCGACCTTGTCCTGAATGATGGCGTGGGTGCCGATCACCAAGCCCGCTTCGCCGCTTTGGATGAGCGCCAGCATCGCGCGCCGCTCTTTGGTTTTCTGGCTGCCGGTGAGCCAGGCGGTCTGGATGCCCAGCGGCATGAGCCAGCCGATGAGTTTGCGAAAGTGCTGCTCGGCCAGAATTTCGGTGGGCGCCATCAAGGCGCATTGCCAGCCCGCGTCGATGCAAACCGCTGCCGCGAGCGCGGCGACCACGGTTTTGCCGCTGCCCACGTCGCCTTGCAACAGGCGGTGCATCGGAATGGGCTTGGCAATGTCGGCTTCGATTTCCGCCATCACGCGCGCTTGCGCTGCTGTGAGTTTGAAGGGCAGGGCGGCCAGCAGTTGTTGGACCACGCTGTTTTTTTTCTTCCGCAGCAGTTGCGGCGAATGCAGCAAATCGCGGGCGCGTTTGCTCTGCAATTGCGAGAGTTGTTGGGCGAGCAATTCCTCGAGTTTCAGCCGCTGCCAGGCCGGGTGGCTGTGGTCTGACAAGGCGGCGAGAGATACGTCGGGTGCGGGGTGGTGCAAAAAAGTCAGCGCCTGGTGGAGGTTCCACGCTTTCCAGTCGGCGTTTTGCTTCAG
Organism: Rhodoferax sp.; assembly: GCA_031373455.1. GTDB lineage: Bacteria > Pseudomonadota > Gammaproteobacteria > Burkholderiales > Burkholderiaceae_C > JANYCG01. Next base: position 3,599 of record JANMMR010000625.1, on the reverse strand, counting down.
GAGTTCGCCGGGAATGGTTTCTGTCAAATCGGCGCGCACCAGGCCGCTGGACACCACTTTGCGCAAATACGGCTGCGGCAAACCGGCCACGGTGGAATAAACCGGGGTAAGGGCCGTCGGCAAGTCGCCACCGGCTGCGCGAAAACTCGGGTGCAGCATGGTGAAACCGAGGAAGCCGCCTTTGACTTCCCCGCGCGCGCGGATTTTGTTGCCTACCGCCAGGGCCTTTTGTTGTGACGGGTAGAAGCTGAAGAAACGCAGCGTGCAGGTGTCGGAGCCCCGGTCCGAATCGTCTTGCACCGTGACCACCAGCTGCCGGCGCGGGCGAAAAGTCACTTCGCATTGCTTCACCGTCGCTTCAATCTGCACCGTGTCGCCCTCGCGGGCGTCGCGCAACGGCGTGATGCGGGTTTCGTCCTCGTAACGCAGCGGCAGGTGCAGGGCGAGGTCGATGTCGCGGCGAAGCCCCAGTTTGTCCATCGCCTTCTGGATCGGTGTTTTTGACGGGCTGGGCGCAGGCGGCATGGGAGAATTCTGCCCCATGCACCGGCCCACGCTCCAAAAGTTCACACTCGGCGATTTCGACTTCACATTGCCGCCCGAGCTGATCGCCCAGCACCCGGCTCCCGAACGCAGCGCGTCGCGCCTGCTCGACGGCAGCCAGGCCGTGCCCGTTGACCGGCACTTCCGCGACCTGCCCGCGCAGCTCCATTCCGGCGATTTGCTGGTGTTCAACGACACCAAAGTCATCAAGGCGCGCCTCTTCGGCGAAAAGCCGACCGGCGGCAAAGTGGAGCTGTTGGTGGAGCGCGTGCTCGGCGGCAACCAGGTGGCCGCGCACATGCGTGTGAGCAAAAAACCTGAAATCGGTACCACCTTGAAACTGGTGGGCGCACCGGGCAGCCATGACGCCTTGAGTGCCACCTTGCTGGGGCGCTGGCCCGATGCCGATGGCGCCTTGTTCCGTTTTGTGCTGAGCAACGACGCCGGTGACGACCCCTACACCCTGATGCAACGCCATGGCCACGTGCCGTTGCCGCCCTACATTGAGCACGCAGACTCTGGCGACGACGAAACGCGTTACCAGACGGTGTTTGCCAAACACCCCGGTGCCGTCGCCGCGCCCACGGCGGCGCTGCATTTTGACGAGGCGCTTTTGGCCGACCTGACTGCGCACGGCGTGCAAAGCGCGTTTGTCACCCTGCATGTGGGCGCGGGCACCTTTCAGCCGGTGAAAACCGACGACCTGGCCCAGCACCAGATGCACAGCGAGTGGTACGACGTGCCCGAAGCCACCCAACAAGCCATTGCCGACTGCCAGGCGCGTGGCGGCCGCGTGGTGGCGGTGGGCACGACCACGGTGCGCACGCTGGAGTCGTGGCAACAAACCGGCAAGACGACCGGCGACACCGCCATCTTCATCACGCCGGGGTTTGAATTCAAAATGGTTGACGGCCTCATCACCAACTTCCACCTGCCCAAATCGACACTGATGATGCTGGTCAGCGCCTTTGCGGGTTACGCGCACATCCGCGCCCTGTACGCGCACGCCATTGCGCAAAGCTACCGCTTCTTCAGTTACGGCGACGCGATGCTGTTGTGGCGCGCGGAAAATTCAAACGGGTAAGAACAGGGCTGAAAAGACAGGGGCTGGTCGGAAAAAGCGCTGAATTCCGCCGGGATGAATCGGGATCAGGGTTCTTCCGAGCGGGAGGTGTGAAACCTTTTATCCGCTAAAGTGTCCATTCACATCCGACTGCTTTTCATTCAACCAACGAGGAGACACCATGCAGATTCGCGCCCTTTCTTCCCTGATCACCGCCACTGCCCTGTGCGGCTTGGCCAGCTTCGCTACCGTGGCCCAGGCGCAGGTGCCGCAATACGGCGCCAACGTCAACCAGGAGCAGGCCAAGAAAATTCTGGCCGGCGCAGAAGCCGACGCCCGCCGGCAAAGCTTGCCAATGGCGATTGCCATCGTCGACACAGCCGGTCAACTGGTCGCCTTCACGCGCATGGACAACACCCAAACCGCCAGCACCGAAATCGCACAAGACAAAGCCAAATCGGCAGCCATGCTGCGTCGCAGCACCAAGGTTTTGCAAGACGGCCTGGCGCAAGGCGGCGCCAACTTGCGTTTCCTGGCGCTGCGTTATGCGGTGCCGATTGAAGGCGGCGTGCCAATCATCGTGGACGGCAAAATTTTGGGCGCCGTGGGCGTGAGCGGCGGCAGCTCCGACCAGGATGGCGTGGTGGCCGCAGCCGGGCTGGCGGCACTGAAATAAGCCGCGCCTCAACCGATAAAAAGGGGCCTTGAGCCCCTTTTTTCATGGGCTGGCGCACGGCACTCGGCCAGCTTGATGCAGTGCCAGACAATATGGGCATGCTGAAATTCGACCTCCTGAAGAACGACCCACCCGCCGCCAATTACCCCGGCACCCACGCCCGCCGCGGCCGCCTCACGCTCAACCACGGCGTGGTCGAAACGCCGATCTTCATGCCCGTGGGCACTTACGGCACGGTCAAGGGCGTCATGCCGCAGTCGCTGGAAGACATGGGCGCGCAGATCATCCTGGGCAACACCTTTCACCTGTGGATGCGCCCGGGCCTGGACGTGATGGCGCAGTTTGGCGGGCTGCACAAGTTTGAAAAATGGGGCAAGCCGATCCTCACCGATTCGGGCGGCTTCCAGGTCTGGTCGCTCGGGGCGATGCGCAAGATCACCGAAGAAGGCGTGAAGTTTTCATCACCCGTGAACGGCGACAAACTCTTTTTGACGCCCGAAATCTCGATGCAGATCCAGACCACGCTCAACAGCGACATCGCGATGCAGTTTGACGAATGCACGCCGTATTTGAGCGTGGAGGCCAAAACCAAAGGCCAGCTCACCACCGAGGCCGAGGCGCGCAGCTCGATGGAATTGAGCCTGCGCTGGGCCGCGCGCTGCAAGGCCGAATTCGCCAAGCTTGAAAACTCCAACGCACTGTTTGGCATCGTGCAAGGCGGCATGTTCGAACACCTGCGGCAGGAGTCGCAGGAGCAGCTCGTGGCGATGGATTTCCCCGGCTACGCCATCGGCGGTGTGAGTGTGGGCGAGCCCAAAGACGAGATGTTGCGCATCATGGCGCACACGCCGCACCGGCTGCCGGCGCACAAACCGCGTTACCTGATGGGTGTGGGCACGCCCGAAGATCTGGTGGAAGGTGTGGCGCAGGGCGTGGACATGTTTGACTGCGTGATGCCGACGCGAAACGCCCGCAACGGCACCTTGTTCACACGCTTTGGCGACTTGAAAATCCGCAACGCGCGCCACAAGGCCGATGCACAACCGCTCGATGTGACCTGTACCTGCTACGCCTGTGCCGGCAAGGCGGGAGTGGCTTGGGCCGATGGTGGGCCAAAGCGCGATGAAGGTGGCTTTTCACGCGCCTACCTGCACCACCTGGACCGCTGCGGCGAGATGCTCGGGCCGATGCTGGCCACCATCCACAACCTGCACTATTACCTGAACCTGATGCGCGAGGTGCGCGGTGCGCTGGACGCGGGCGCTTTTGGGGAATTCCGCCAACGCTTCAAGGCAGACCGTGCCCGTGGGGTTTGAT
>JANMMR010000568.1:0-4272 GCA_031373455.1 Rhodoferax sp. | reverse complement strand
GCCGCATTTCTGAGAGCGCCGTCGGCGCCGAGCTGCTGGCCCGCCACCTGGCGCACAGCAGCACCCAGCCCTTGATCCACTACTGGCGCAATGGCCCGGACGAGGTGGACTACGTTCTGCGCCACCAGGGGGAACTGTTTGCGTACGAAGTGAAAATCGGGGCCAACCCCGGCAATGCGCGGGGGCTGGATGCGTTTTGCAAGCTGAACCCCGGGTGCAGGCCGCTGGTGCTGGGGACGGGTGGGCTGCCTTTGCAAAATTGGTTTGAAGCCGGTTGAATTCTTGGGTTCCCCGGCCCGTCATTCTTTTGTCGTAACCTATTTCAAAGCGTTGTGAACGGGAATTGAATTTCAGCTTGCGCCCCATGGTTGCAAAACAATCAAGACAGGAGAAGCCTACATGCTCCAAGCAGCCGACGAAGTTCCAGCCAAATTCTATAAATACAGACCAATAAACAACCCTGAGCTGGTTCAGCGGGTGGAGAAGATAGTATTGAACAACGAAATCTTCTTTCCGCCCCCGTCGTCATTTAACGACCCGTTCGACTTAAAACCCGCTTTCTCTTTGGATGCGCCACCAGCGCGCCAGCGCGAATACTACTTGAGACTATCAAGGAAGTTCCAAGCTCATCTTTCTGATGCGCAGCACAACGCCGATGCCGACAGCGTGATGGCAAAGTCTCTGAGTGCCGAGAATATTGCAGGAACGGTGGCAGTCATTCAGGCTATGCACGCGCAGGCGCTGACTCGCGTGGGGGTATTTTGCGTTTCCACGAAGCGCGATGACATCCTTATGTGGTCGCACTATGCAGACTCGCACAGAGGAGTTTGCCTTGAGTTTGACGGAGTGTCCCCCTTGATGGCACACGCCCAAAAAGTCAATTACTCGCGCAAACGTGTCCCAATCAATCCATACGCAGATGACAACATGGCAATGATGGAAAAGGCCATGCTGACTAAGTCGGATCATTGGGCGTATGAGGCCGAATGGCGATTGTGCAGATACAAAGAAAGCCCAGGCCCGGTTAAGTACCGCCCTACCAATCTCACGGGCATAATTCTCGGTGCGCTCGCTTCGCTGGACACTTTGGACACGGTGCGAAAATGGGTGTCACAGCGGGTTAGCCCCTTGTCAATCTATCGCGCAACTACCAGCGGTCAGAATTTTGAGCTGCTGATTGCAGGCGGTTGATGAATCTCAGGCAGGCGGCTTCGTTGCTGGCCTCAAACGCCAGCAACCACGAGTCGGCCTTGAAATGCTGCTTGGCGATCTGGTGTGCGTCATTTCAAACCGCAAATTGCGGCATGTGCGAACGCACCAGGCTTTCGACCAAATCGGCTTGCAGGGCATCCTTCAAACGCTTTTTAGGGTCTCGCCCGATGGCCGTTGAAATCATTCGTTTGATGGCAACAAAAGTAACCGGGGTCATGGTGTTCATGACGGCCATATGGCCGGTCTCTGCTACAACTACCTGGCTGAACCGGGGCGCACTGAGGATTTTGTCGACCCCTTCAACTTGCACCGCCCAGAGGTCATTTTCATCTGCGCTCATCCTGAACGGGTGCGGATCCCTGTCTTTGGCAGTACGGCGAATTACATCAACTTCAAATCCCGAATCATTGATGGCGGTTTGTTTTTGATCGCGCATGACTCGAAACGACGGGTCAGCTTTTTGCAGGGCGCCAATGAACGAACTGTCCATCTTCCGCATCTTCGACATGAAGGACATGCGCTTTCGGCTGTCAAACAAAAGGTCAAGGTCTTGCGTGGCCAAGGCGTCGGGGATGAAACGCACACCACACGCGCCCTCATAAGCGTAAAGCGCGTGGGTGCCGATGGTCACAAAGTGGTCTTGCAGGCCTGCAGTCTCTAGCGCATTCAGAGTTTTGACCACAATGCCGGGAACCCGCCCCACCCGAAGCGCCTTGTTCAGACGTTGCTGATTTTGTGCCGCCCTGGCCAAGGCAGCAAGTCTGCTGGCGGATTCCGCTTTACGCAGTTTGAACCGATCTAGGATGGCCTGTGTTTCTTCGCTGCGTGGCCCCAGCGATTTTTGCGCTCCTGCGGATGATTCCCGAATCAGGTAATCGGCGTTGCCTTGACTGCGCCAGAACATGGAACCCCGCACGTCGGCCGATTCAGCCTGGGCGCGGCGATACTCCAAAAAAACTGTTTCAGCGTCGATGTACTGGCGAGTTTGATTTGGCAGCAGCTCTAAAAATTGACTCATTTCAGGTGTTTTTTATAAAAACTTAATTTTTACCTGAAACTTGTTTATCATCAATAGGTTGAATTAACTAAATATAAGCACGCTAGTCCAACGCCTGCTCAAAATCCGCCAACAAATCGGCGGTGTCTTCAAGGCCCACAGAAAAGCGGATCAGCCCCTCAGAAATTCCCATCTTGCGGCGGTTCTCCAGGCCCATTTCCCAGAAGATCGTTGGCGCAACGGGGATGATCAAACTGCGGGTGTCGCCCAAACCGGTTGCCACCACGGGCAGCTTCATGCGGTTGATGAACTTCAGGCAGGCGGCCTCGTTGCCGACTTCAAAGGCCAACAACCAGGAACCGGCCTTGAAGTTCTGCTTGGCAAACGCATGCTGCGGATGTGATTCAAGCATCGGGTAGAAAACCCGTTGCACCGCCTTGTGGCTCTCCAGGTAACGGGCCAGTTCGAGCGCTGTCTGGCTCGTCTGCGCGCAGCGCAGCGCGAGGGTTTCAGAGCCAATGCTGATCTGGTGGGCATGCTCCGAGCTCAAAGTGCCGCCCATGTCGCGCAAACCTTTCTTGCGGATTTGCTGCAGGCCCCAGCCCTTGGGGTCGCCTGCGCGGTAATTGGCAAAGATGTTCGGGTAACGGGACCAGTCGAAAAGGCCCGTGTCGGTAACCGTGCCACCGAGCGCTGCGCCGTGGCCGGCGATGGTTTTGGTGAGTGAGTTGATGACCAGGCTGGCGCCCACGGTTTTGGGCAGAAACAGCCAAGGCGAGGTGATGGTGTTGTCCACCACGTAAACCAGCCCGTGCGCTTTGCACACGGCGCCGATGCCCTGCAAGTCCGGCACCTGGGTGGCCGGGTTGGCAATGGTTTCGACAAACACCATGCGGGTGTTGGGCTTGATGGCGGCCGCCACGGCATCGGTTTGGGTGGCGTCGACCATGCTGATCTGGATGCCCAGGTCGCGCAAGGTGCCCCACAAGGAGTTGGTGTTGCCAAACACGTACTGGCTGCTGATGAGGTGGTCGCCCGCCTTCAGGAGCGTGAGTGTCATGGCCGTGATCGCCGCCATGCCGGTGGCGAAGCTGATGCTGCCCACGCCCTGCTCCATCTGCGTGACGCGCGCTTCCAGCGCCGCCGTGGTGGGTGTGCCCTGGCGTGCGTAGTTGAAGCCGCCTTTGATGGTGCCCTGGAACACGCCGATGAGGTCTTCCACCCGCTCGTAGCCGTATTGCACGGAGGTGTGGATCGGCTTGTGGATGCCGCCGTGCTCCACACCAAACTGGATGTCGGCGTGCACGTTGGCGGTGGTGAATCCGGGTTTGCTCATAGCTCGAATATAGCTAATAAAGGGGGGCCAGGCGGCCCTGCTCCAATTGCAATTGCCGCTGGCAACGCGCTGCCAGCGCCGGGTCGTGCGTCACGACCACAAAGGCCGTGCCCTGGTCGCGGGCGAGTTGCATCATCAACTCAAACACGCCATCGGCGGTGCCGCGGTCCAGGTTGCCGGTGGGCTCGTCGGCCAGCACACAGGCCGGCTGGGTGACCAGCGCACGCGCGATGGCGACCCGTTGACGCTCGCCACCCGAGAGCTCGGAGGGCCGGTGGTGCAGGCGGTCGCCGAGCCCTACGCGCGTCAAAATTTGGGACGCAACCTGCGCACATTCGGCACGCGGCAGCCGCCGTATCCACAAGGGCATGGCCACGTTTTCCAGCGCCGTGAATTCCGGCAACAGGTGGTGAAACTGGTAGACAAAACCCAGGTGCCGGTTGCGCAAATCGCCTTGCTCCGCAGCGCTCTGCCGGGCCAGTTGCTGGCCCTGAATCTGCACCTCGCCGCTGGTCGGCGCGTCCAGCCCGCCCAGCAGGTGCAGCAAGGTGCTTTTGCCCGAACCCGAAGCGCCCACGATGGCCAGCGTCTCCCCTGCGCGCACCTGCAGGTCGACACCTTGCAACACGGTGACATCGAGCGGGCCTTCGGTGAAACGTTTGGTGAGGCCGCTTGCGCTGAGGACGACCGTGGAATTTTTCGACGGGCCGCCCCTAGAAAAATTAGC
>JANMMR010000567.1:0-2767 GCA_031373455.1 Rhodoferax sp. | reverse complement strand
TTCAAACGCTCGGTGGCCGAGGGCGATTTGGTGGTGCTGCACTGCCATCAAATCTGGCCGACCGACACCAACAAAGACTGGGCCGGCATCGATATTTTCCGCTTTGACGACGAGGGCAAAATCGTCGAACACTGGGACGTGCTGCAGGTCGTCCCCGCAGAGTCGGTACATGCCAACGGGATGTTTTGACGCGATCGGGTAGCTTGTTGGCTCAACCGAATGCTGTAGAATGCTATAAAATATATAGCTATAAATCCAATAAATCCGTGACTTGAAGACCGAAATTTCTTGAAACTTTGTAAAATCCAGATGTTTTCGCCTCGATCATACCCAAATTGGGGTTTATCGCTGCATTTTCAAGCCGGCGGCTTCGCCCGATCTGGGTAACTCGCCGCCATGCCGTCGCGCACGTCGTTCTGGATGCCGTATTGCGCAAACGGATAACGCAGGCCGTTTTTAGAAAGCGCGGCCATGCCATCGAGCGCTTTGGCGATGAGTTCGGGCGGTAGCGCCATCAGCATTTCATCGTCCAGTACGCCGCCGTAACGGCGCTCGGCGAAACACGGGATCGAGAGGCTCGGTTCACGCGTCGACAGCGCCCGGCCCCATGAATCGGCGCAGGCCGATTCACCCACGATGCTCCAGTCAAACCGTTTGTAGCCGGTGTACTGCAGGCCGTTGATGAAATACATCATCGCGCCGGGCGTGGCGTAAAACAAGGCGATGTCGGGCGGCGTCAATCGCCCGCTGGCCAGTGGTGAGACGGCCAGCGCTTTGTATTTACCAATGGGCACCAAGTGCATGGCTTTTTGATGCGCAGCGGTATCGACCTCGGTGGCGTACCACACGCCCTTCATGTGTTTGCCGCTGTGCCATTCAGCGCTCTGGCCACCCAGGCCAATGACGGATTTGCATTGGTCGCCCACCAGGTTGTCGGCGGTGATGCCGACTGTCCAGCCCAGCCGCGCGGCCTGGGCGACGATCTGGTCAGTGGTGTGAATCGACTTCGGGCGGCGTATTTTGGGGATCGCCTCCATCTCCTGCACCGTCTCAAACAGTTTCATGCCGAAAGGGATGCCGCGCAGTTTGAGCACGCGCTCCAGGTCGCCCGAGAGCTGGGCGAAGTCGAGGGTTGCGAAGGCTGCTGTCATGGCGTTCGTTCAGCGATTGCGAGCGCGTGGCGAAATGTCAGCGTGGCGTCATGCGAATCGCGCCATCGAGGCGGATCGTCTCGCCATTGACCATCGGGTTCTCCAGAATCTGCATCGCCATCATGGCAAATTCATCGGGCTGGCCCAGGCGCGCCGGGTGCGGCACCGAAGCACCGAGCGAGGCCTTGATGTTGTCCGGCAAGCGCGCCAACAGCGGCGTGTCAAACAGGCCCGGTGCGATGGTGCAGACGCGGATGAATTTAGTGGCCAGGTCGCGCGCGGCGACCACTGTCATGCCGACCACACCGGCCTTGGAGGCAGAGTAAGGAATCTGGCCGATCTGGCCTTCAAAGGCGGCAACAGACGCCGTCATCACCATCGCGCCACGTTCGCCGTCAATCACTTCGTTTTTCGCCATGCGCGCGGCCGAAAGCCGCAGCATGTTGAAGCTGCCCACCAGGTTCACGCGCACCACCTGTTCGTATTTCTCCAGTGAGCCGGGCTGGCCGTCCTTTTCCACCAGCCGCACTGCCCCGCCGATACCCGCGCAATGCACCATCGCACGCAGGGTGCCGAGTTTTTCAGCCGCATCCAGCGCGGCGTTGATCTGCTCGGTGTTGGTCACATCGCCGTGCGCGTAGACCACGTTGGACGAGCCCAGCTCTTTCTCAACTGCCGCGCCCAGTTCGCGGTTCAGATCGACGATCACCACTTTGACGCCCTTCGCCACCAGCCGCCGGGCGCAAGCCAACCCGAGGCCCGAAGCGCCACCGGTGACGAGCGCTGACATGTTTTCCAATTTCATTCTTTATTCCTTGAAAATTGATGGAGATCTGAACCGATTTCACACTGAGCGGTGGTGCGCAGTGATCCACGTGGCTTGTCGCGAGACCCTGACGGCCGGCGCCAGCGCAATCCCAACCAGCCGGACTAATACATTCAGGCGCCCGGGCGGCGCCTGCGCAACGCCACCAAGCTACCGGCGAGCCCGAGGGCGGCCAATGCCAGACTGGAGGGCTCGGGAACAGAGCGCGCCGGTCCCGACAGCAGAGGCTCCGCAAACAGGAAGTCGTCCATCACAACCACGTCGTCACCCGGATTGCCGAGCACGCCATTGGCCAGAATTGTGTTCAAGCCGGACGTGAGCCGCACGCGGCTGATGCGCTCGCCGCCCGTGGCCATTGCACCCAAAAAGCTCAAACCCTGGTTGCCCGACACCAACGCGTCCTGCGCAAAAAGCAAGGCGTCGCCGGCGTCGAAAAACTCGATCCGGGTCAGGCCAGCCAATTCAACATCCACAAAGACTGCGCCAAAGGCGCTGGTGGTGGCAGCCGTTGACGTGCCCGGCAGAAAAAACTGCACGTCGGTGATGTTGCTGGCAACGGCGGTAAACACCTTTTGTGCGCTGAAAGCCTGAAAATCAGAGCCAAACCCGAACAATACCGGTGTTGCACCCCCTGCGGCGGCACTGACGAGAAAGCCGGTACCCGGCGTGCTGAAAACGACGCCACGGGGCGACGTGGTGTTGAAGAAGTTGGCCGACAGGAGGGATGAGTCAGACTGCGCGGCGGGCACACCATCCCACTTGATTTCGCGTCGAAGGCCGCCAAAAGAGC
>JANMMR010000460.1:0-4599 GCA_031373455.1 Rhodoferax sp. | reverse complement strand
CTGGCGCGCCTGATCGCCGGCCACGTCTGCCTGCACGCCTGCATGGCCGGCATGCGAATGGCAGCGCCCCTGCTGGCGCTGCACCAGGGCTTCAGCCCGCTGGCGGTGGGTGTGCTGCTGGCCCTGTTTGCCTTGACGCAGGTGTTCCTCTCCTTGCCCGCCGGGCGTTATGTGGACCGCAACGGTTTGAAGAAACCCATTGGCCTTGCGGTAGTGGCCGCCGCCACCGGGGCCACAATCTCGCTGCTGTTTCCGATTTTCCCGGTGATGTGCCTGAGCGCCATGATGACCGGCGGCGCCACCGGCGTGGCCTCCATCGCCATGCAGCGGCATGTCGGCCGTGCGGCGGGCGACGCGGTCGAGCTGAAAAAAGTTTTCAGTTGGCTGGCGATTGGTCCGGCTGTGTCGAATTTTCTCGGGCCCTTCACCGCCGGGCTGTTGATCGACCACGCGGGCGTGTGGCTGGGCGGGCAGGCGGCCGACCTGAACGGTTTTCGCGGCGCGTTTTTACTGATGGCCGTGCTGCCGCTTCTGACCTGGTTTTGGGTGCGCCGCACCGTGGAGTTGCCGCCCGTGGTGCGAGACGACGCCGGCCAGGGTGGCGCCTTGCGGGCGTTTGACCTGCTCAAAGACCCGATGATGCGCCGCATGATGGTGGTCAACTGGCTGCTGGCTTCCTGTTGGGACGTGCACACCTTTGTGTTGCCCATCATCGGCCATGAGCGCGGCTTCAGCGCCTCGGTGATTGGCACGATTCTGGGTGTTTTCGCCGTCGCGGCCACGGTGGTGCGCACGCTGCTGCCCCTGGTGGCATCGCGCATCCGCGAGTGGGCCGTGCTCGCGGGCGCCATGCTGACGACCAGCGTGCTGTTTGTGGCCTACCCGTTTTTGACAACACCGCTGGCGATGGGCCTGTGTTCGATCCTGCTCGGCCTGGCGCTGGGCTCGGTGCAGCCGATGGTGATGAGCACGCTGCACCAGATCACGCCCGAAGCGCGCCACGGCGAGGCGCTGGGCCTGCGCTTGATGGTGATCAACGCCAGCAGCGTGGTGATGCCGATCCTCTTCGGCACGGCGGGCGTCGTGGTGGGTGTGTCAGCGGTGTTTTGGGTGGTCGGCGCCGCAGTGGGCGCCGGTGCCCGGCCGGCCTGGCGGCTTCGGGCACCTGTGCCACAGCCTTGAACCGCTTTCGATGGACTTGACGCTCGCTTCTGCCGACTTGCTGCTGCGGGGCGGGGCTGCGGCCTTGTTGGTGTTCCATCTGGCACACATTTTTGGCAGCCGCTTGCCGCGTTTGCAGCGCTGGGCCCTGGCGGCGTTTGTCGCGTCGGTACTGGCGTATTTGTTGTGTTCGCGGCCCGACTTTGCCAGTTTTTCATGGGGGTTGAAGCTGCCCGCGTTGGCGCTTTGTTTGATGTCCGCGCCTTTGTTGTGGCTGGCCATGCAGGTGGTTTTTGACGACGCATTCGCCTGGTCGGCCCGCATCGCCTTGGCGCTGGCGCTGACTCTGGGGCTTGGCGCACTGGCAGTTTCCCGCGCGGGCGGCATGCCTGTGAACATTGCGCACAAAGTGGTGCTCATCGGTTTCGCCGTCGCCACGCTGTGGACGATTGTGAAAGACTGGCGCAGCGACCTGGTGTCCAGCCGCCGCCTGTTGCGCACCTGGTTCGCGGGCGCATTGGGCGGGTATGTGCTGCTGGTGTTGGGCTTCGAGCTCCTGTTTGCCGGCGGCGTGGCGCCGCGCTGGCTCGAACTGCTGAATCTGGCAGGCATTGTCTGCCTGACCGGGCTGACAGCCTTGGTCAGCGCCCGGCATCCGCTGGACGAATGGCTGGGGTCGCCTGAAACACAAGCCAAAACTGAACTTGCAACGAACCAGACCGCGCCCGAACCAACCCCACCGCCCGATCTTACCCCTGCGCCCCCCGCGCTGGACCGCAAAGCCGCGCTGCGCGATCGTCTGCTGCACGCGATGGCCAGCCAGCGCGCCTACGCGCGCGAGGGCCTGACATTGGCGCAACTGGCTGATCAACTTGAAGCCACGCCTGTCCAACTGCGCGAAGCCATCAACCAGCAGTTGGGCTACCGCAATTTCAACGACTTTTTGCACCACTACCGGGTGGACGAAGCCGCGCAACGCCTGCACAGCCAGGACTTGCCGATCCTGAGCATCGCGCTGGACGTGGGTTACGGCTCCATCGGCCCCTTCAACCGGGCGTTCAAGCAACTCAGAGGCCTGACGCCGAGCGAGTTCCGGGCACAGAAACCGTGACGTGCTCCGCCAGGGTCCGGTTGTGGCGTTGAGGCTGCTGCATTGAATTTGCCCGCCCGCGCCGCCACGTGCAAACCATGCCTTTGATAGATTTCCTCATCCTGCACAAGGGCCAAATAGTTCCTGGCGCCTTGGCCGCTTTCCTGCTGGCCGGGCAACTGCTGCCGTTTGCCCCCGCGAGCTGGGCCAGGGCGCAATGGCAGCGCTGGGGCAAAAACCTCGGTTTGGCGGCGCTGAACGCGGGTTTGTCGGTGCTGGCGGTGGTGCCCATCACGGTGTGGGCCGCATCGGCGGCGCCCGCCTGGCGACCCGCCGTGTGGCAAGGCTTGGGCGGCCTGGCCCTGGACATCGTGCTGCTGGACCTGTGGCTGTATGCCTGGCACCGCGCCAACCATGTTTTGCCGGTGTTGTGGCGTTTCCACCAGGTGCACCACCTTGACCAGCGCTTGGACGCCAGCACCGCGCTGCGTTTCCATTTCGGCGAAGTGTTGCTCTCCAGCCTGTTGCGGGCCGGGGTTGTCGTGCTGCTGGCGGTGCCGTTGGCCAGCGTGCTGGTGTTTGAGTTGGCTGTGGCTGTGGTGGCCCTGTTCCACCATTCCAACCTGCGTTTGCCGGCGCGGCTGCACCAGGTTTTGTCCTGGCTGATCGTCACCCCGTCGATCCACTGGGTTCACCATCACGCCGTGCGGGCGGACACCGACTCCAGCTACGCCACCCTCCTGTCGCTGTGGGACCACCTCTTCGGCAGCGCCAGCCGAACCGTGCAAACGCCGGGCATGCGCGTGGGCGTTGAGGGGGCGGCGGATGAAAGCTGGATCAGGCTGGTTTTTCGGCCCTTCCGCTGAAAGTTGGGTGAAATCCAGCTGACTCCGCTCTGAAATTGGCCAAATTTTCGGCTTTGACGGGCGACACACACAAATCGGCGTGTGTTGGCGATAAATCGGCAAGCCCCGGCGATTTATCGGCGAGATCAAAACTGTCCTGATTCCTACCATTTCTGCACGTTGCCATTTGGCGCAGCGCATTGCACGACAAGGACACGACACCATGACTTCAGCTGAACTTATAGCCAGCGCGCCAGCCATTTTTGGGGGCATCTTGCTGGTGGATTTTTTGCGCTATTTCATTGCCGCCTCGGTGGTTTACCTCCTGGTTTGGCATTTGTTTGCCAAACCGCTGGCGGGTCGCAAAATCCTTTCTGACCCGCCCAAACCGGGCCAAATGTGGCGCGAATTCAAGCATTCGATGCTTACGGTGGTGATTTTTGCAAGCTTTGGATTTTCCATATTCGTGTTGTACCAGCTCGGATTGACGCGAATATACGAAGCGGCTGAAACCCATGGCCCGCTTTGGTTTTGGGCCAGTCTTGCTGTAATTCTGATAGCCCACGACGCCTGGTTTTACTGGACCCACCGGCTGTTGCACCGCCCTTGGTGGTTTGCGCGATTTCACAGTGTGCATCACCAGTCCGTGCACCCCACGCCATGGGCGGCTTACAGTTTTCATCCAGTCGAAGCCATGATTCAGGCCTTGTTTTATGTCGGGTTCGTGATGCTGGTGCCGATGCACCCGACGATGATGTTCGTCTTCGTCAGTGTGATGATCGTGCGCAACGTAGCGGGCCACAGCGCCTACGAGCTGATGCCCTGGCGCGCCGCCAGCCGTGGTGGCCTGCGCTGGTTGTTGACCAACTCGCACCACCACTTTCACCACGCCCGCGGGCAGGGCAACTTTGGCCTGTACTTCACCGGGTGGGACCGCTGGATGGGCACTGAGGACCGGGCTTACATCGACAACGGCGATTGGCGCTTTCTGGATGGCGACCCCCAAATCAGAGGCAACCAGAGCAGCGACCTCCAGGGCCGTGGAAAAAAGACCGCCCGGGCGCAAGTCTGACGCGAGGGAAAACGCACCATGAGCAAGATATCCAAACACGCCATCGCCTTGTGCCTTGGCTTGCTACTGTGGCTGCCCGCAGCCCACGCCCAAAACCTGCAAGACGAGTGGTGGACGCCTGGCTTCGCCGCCCGCGTCAAACTCTCGCCCTGCGCCGACAAGGAGGCCGACAAACTCTGCGGCAGCATCGTCTGGGCCTGGGACGACACGCCCAGCGGCGCCGCAGACAAACGCCCGCTGGTCGGCCAGCGCATCATCAGCGGCATGAAGCTGGAGCTGGGCGACAAAGCGCAAACAGGCGTGGGCCCCGTGTATCGCGGCAGCATCTACAACCCGGAAGACAGCCAGACCTACAAGGCAACAATGCGCCTCAAGAGCCTCAACAACCTGCTGGTCGAAGGCTGTGTGTTGTTCATTTGCCGCGAGCAGGT
>JANMMR010000446.1:0-17948 GCA_031373455.1 Rhodoferax sp. | reverse complement strand
CTCGTCCATCACGCCGGAGCGGCGCAATACACATTGGTAGTGCGGCGCCAATTCAGGGCGTTTGAGGATTAGCTCTTCAATCTGCGTCGGGAACACATTCACGCCGCGCACGATCATCATGTCGTCGCTGCGGCCGGTGATTTTTTCCATGCGGCGCATGGTGCGCGCGGTGCCGGGCAAGAGGCGCGTGAGGTCGCGTGTGCGGTAACGGATGATCGGCAGCGCCTCTTTGGTGAGGCTCGTGAAAACCAGTTCGCCCATTTCGCCATCGGCAACCGGAACGCCGGTTTCCGGGTTGATGATCTCGGGGTAAAAATGGTCTTCCCAGATGGTCGGGCCGTCTTTGGTCTCATGGCATTCGCTCGCCACGCCCGGGCCCATGACCTCGCTCAAGCCGTAAATGTCCACGGCAGAAATGTCCATGCGCGCTTCGATGTTGCGGCGCATGTCGTTGGTCCACGGTTCGGCGCCGAAGATGCCGATGCGCAGCGACGAATCCGACGCGGCCATGCCCTGGCGCTCAAACTCCTCGGCAATCGCCAGCATGTAACTCGGCGTGACCATGATGATGTCGGGCTTGAAATCGCAGATCAGCTGCACCTGGCGTTCGGTCTGGCCACCGCCAAACGGCACCACCGTCAAGCCCAGCCGTTCGGCGCCGTAATGCGCGCCCAGCCCACCGGTGAAAAGCCCGTAGCCGTAACTCACATGCACCATGTCGCCCGGCCGCGCGCCGGCCGCGCGGATCGACCGCGCCACCACGTTCGACCAGGTGTCGATGTCGTTTTTGGTGTAGCCCACCACCGTCGGTTTGCCGGTGGTGCCGCTGCTGGCATGGATGCGCGAGCATTGCTCGCGCGGCACCGCAAACATGCCGTAGGGGTAACTGTCGCGCAGGTCCTTCTTCGATGTGAAGGGGAATTTGTCCAGGTCTGCCAGCGAACGGCAATCGTCCGGGTGAACACCCGCCGCATCAAACTTGGCGCGGTATACCGGGGAGTTTGCGTAGGCGTGTTGCAGCGTCGACTTCAGGCGTTTGAGTTGCAAGGCACGCAACTCGTCCACGCTGGCTTTTTCGATCGCCTCCAGTGCAAAGGATGTCGCAAGTTTGTTCATACCAGTGTTCCCGGAATCTGTGCGCTTTTGCCGCGAAACATCGCCACCACGTCGCCATGCTGGTTGCTGACCTTCATGTCATAAATGCCGTGGCGGCCCTGCAGCACCTGCTCCACACCTTCGCAATGCAACACGTCGCCCAACTGGCCGGGTTTCAAAAACTCAATGCTGCAACCGGCCGCCACCGCATTTTTGTTGTGGCTGTTGCAGGCATAGGCGAAGGTGGTGTCGGCCAGCGTGAAGATGAAGCCACCATGGCAGATCTTGTGGCCATTGAGGTGGCGCTCACGCACCTGCATGCGCATGGCTGCTCGGCCCGGCGCACAACTGAGCAGCTCGATGCCCATGGTTTCCTTGGCCGCCACGTCGTTGGCGTTGAGCGCCTGGGCGCAGGCGCGGGCGAGTTCTTGCGCCTGGGCACAGGCCTGCGCGAGCGCCAGGGCGTCGGCGTGCCGTTCCTGGCCTGGGAGGGTAGGCGCGGATGTCATGGCTGGGGCTTATTCACCCTTGAAGGCCGCCGGGCGCTTTTCCAGAAACGCCTGCACACCCTCGAAATAATCGTGCGTTTTGCCCAGGGCCGATTGCGTGTCGCGCTCCAGATCAAGCTGCTGGCTGAAGGTGTTGGTGCTGCTGGCACGCAGGGTGCGGCGCGTGGCCACGAGAGCCTGCGTGGGCATCAGCGCCATGCGCTGGGCGAAGGCGGTTGCGGCGGCGAGGCAATCTTCTGCCCCACCTTCCACCACTTCCCAGATCATGCCCCACTCCTTGGCCTGGGCTGCGCCAAGTTTGTCGCCCGTCATCGCCAGGGCCATTGCGCGCGCCAGGCCCAGACGTTCGGTGAGCAGCCAGGTGCCGCCGGCATCGGGAATCAGCCCGATTTTGCTGAAAGCCTGGATGAAGCTGGCGTTCGGCGCGGCAAACACCACGTCACAGCCCAGTGCAAACGAAACACCGGCACCAGCGGCCACGCCGTTGACGGCGCACACCGTGGGAAACCGCAGGTTTTGCAGGCGCCGCGCGGTCACGTTGAAGTTCTGCTCGATCGTCGGGCCCGGATCGGCCCGCTCGATGCGGTTCGGGCCGGGCGTGAAGTCAAACGCCGCCAGGTCGGCGCCCGCACAAAAGCCGCGCCCGGCGCCGGTGAGTACGAGGGCTCGAATCGCCGCATTGGCCTCGGCTTTGTCCAGCGCGGCCCACAGATCGCGGTGCATTTCGGGTGTGAAACTGTTCAGGGCCTGCGGACGGTTGAGGGTGACGACGGCTACGCCGCCTTGTTCGCTGTACAAAATAGTGGATTCGCTCATGGTTGCTCCGTAAAAACCTGAATTTACCATTAACCGACCGTACGGTTGGGAAATAGTGGTGCTTCCGGACAAGCCAGGCTTTTGCTGGTTATAGTCCCTGCCAGCAAAGCTTACCGGAGAAATTTGTGCCTACCCCTGACAACTATGAATTCATCACGGTGCGCGTGGAGGCCGGCAAAGTCGGCATCGTCACGCTGAACCGTCCCAAACAGCTCAACGCGCTGAACGCCGGGCTGATGGTCGAGCTCGGCGCGGCCTTGAAGGCCTTTGACGCCGACCCGGCCGTTGGCTGCATGATCCTCACGGGCAACGAAAAGGCTTTTGCCGCAGGGGCCGACATCGGCACCATGGCCACCTGGGGTTTTGCCGACGTGTATGGCGCGGACTACATCACCAAAGACTGGGAACACATCCGCAGCATCCGAAAGCCGGTGATCGCGGCGGTGAGCGGTTTTGCGCTGGGCGGCGGCTGTGAGCTGGCGATGATGTGTGACTTCATCATCGCGGCGGACAACGCGCGTTTTGGCCAGCCCGAGATCAAACTCGGCATCATCCCCGGTGCCGGTGGCACGCAGCGCCTGCCGCGCGCGGTGGGCAAGGCCAAGGCGATGGATCTGGCGCTCACGGGCCGCATGATGGACGCCGCCGAGGCCGAACGTGCCGGCTTGGCCAGCCGGGTCGTGCCGCTGGACAAACTGATGGACGAAGCCCTGGGCGCCGCGCTCATGATTTGCGACTATTCCCAGCTGGCCACCATGGCCGCCAAGGAATCGGTCAATCGGGCCTTTGAGAGTGGTTTGTCGGATGGCGTGATGTTCGAGCGCCGCCTGTTCCACGCGCTCTTTGCCACCCAAGACCAGAAGGAGGGCATGGACGCCTTCGTGAACAAGCGCAAGGCCGTGTTCCGGAACCAATAGGCATCCCCAATGGGCACACAATTGCCAGCCCGTTTGGTATAATCTTTGGCTTCGGTGATATAGCTCAGTTGGTTAGAGCGCAGCATTCATAATGCTGATGTCGGTGGTTCAAGTCCACCTATCACCACCACATTTACCACCACATTTTTCGCCGTCATGTGATCGTACCGGCCTTGATGTCCCAAGCAAATTTCACCGCAGGGCCCAAGGTTCCCCGGGGATCCTGGGGTTGGTAGGCCACGGCGATTTTGGCGTACGCCACGGCGACACTTTCCATCAGGGTGTCCCCGCCCGCGCTGGCGTTCACCGAGGTGAAGAAGGCGTCGGTCAAGGTGATTTTCAGGAAATCCTTCTGCCCTTCGCCGGCTTTCCTGATGCTCAATACCGCTGACTTGACGCGTTTGCCCGAGGCGCAGAATTTGGCCAGAATCGGCGAGGCCTTGTCGTACAGGTGCATGAAGTGGAAGTCGCCCGGCGTGGCTTTGCCGACAGCCGAGCCACCACCTGCGGCCGGCGGGCTGGCGTTGCTGACGCCCCAACTCCAGTTTTGGACTTCAATCTCGCCCTTGTGGTCTTTGTCGACCGATTCCCCGTCGATCCCGTCGAACTTGATGTGCGCAGTCGTGGCCATTGGTACCTCGCAAGCTGAGTTGAGCTGCGAACGGTACTCCGGCACGAAAGGGTCGTCAACCGCCCGCGTCACCCCAATGGGGTACGCAGCCGGGGAAAACGGGTGAGCAGGTCAATGGGAGTTGATGCGTGTTAACAGGCCAACCAGCCCAAGCGGCCGACCAAGGCCGTGGCGCGTCAACGGGCCTGTGGCGTGCGTTTCTCAATCAGCTCGATGGCGGCCGTGCTTTGCGCCTGCAAATGCTGGATTTGCTCCTGGCTGATTTTCCGGGGGCGCACGTCGTAGGCGCACAAGGTTCCCAGGGTCAGCCCACGCGATACCAGCCGCGCTGCGGCATAAAAACGCACGTGCGGCTCGCCAACCACCAGCGGGTGCGTGGCAAACCGTGGGTCTTGCAAGGTGTCTTCTACGACGATCAAGTCCGACGTGGTGTTGAAAAACACCTCGCAGAATGAGGTGTTCGCGGGGGATTCCCGCTGCTCCAGACCGACGCAGGACTTGAACCAGTCGCGGTCATCGTCGAGCAGGTTGACGATGGCTATGGGAACTTCAAGCCCTGAGGCCAGCAGGCGCGCGAGGTCGTCAAAGGCACGTTCGGCGGAGGAATCGAGGATCAGAAGTCGGCGCAGTTCGGCCAGCCGGGCGGGGTTGTTGCGCATGCGCGGATTGTAGGTACGACAAAAAATCCACTTTCGTGTGCGGTTTTTGTGGTGTAACCAAACGCAAGGGCCGCTCGCTCTACGCGCTCTGCGCCCTATTGCGCCGGCTTTGGCGCCAGACCGGACTGCCGCTCAAAGGTCACCACGTGGTCCACCATGGCGCGGATGCCGATCCACTCGCCGAGTTTGTGGTCGTGGTGGCTGGGCACATGGGCCATGAGCTGCTGGCCGTCCTGCAGGCGCAGGGTGTAGAGGAACTCCGAGCCGCGAAAGGCCTTGCGCAGGATTTCGGCTTTGACCGGTGCGTCGTCGTCGTGCACGATGTCGTCAGCGCGCAGCAACACGTCGCACTCGCCATTCGGGAAGGCGCCGGGTAGCGGGCATTCCAGCACGTCAACCAGATCTCCCAATGGCGTTTGCACCACCACTTCGCCAGCCCGTTCAACAATGCGCGCCG
Organism: Rhodoferax sp.; assembly: GCA_031373455.1. Lineage (GTDB taxonomy): Bacteria > Pseudomonadota > Gammaproteobacteria > Burkholderiales > Burkholderiaceae_C > JANYCG01. The sequence continues at coordinate 12,864 of JANMMR010000446.1, read as the reverse complement.
GCGCAAACACGCCGTGGCCGATAAAGTCCGCCACAAACCGGGTGGCTGGCCGGTGGTAGAGTGAATAAGCGTCATCCCACTGGTGCAGCAGGCCTTCGTGCATCACGCCAATGGTGTCGCCGATGGCAAAAGCTTCGAGCTGGTCGTGGGTGACGAAGAGCGCTGTGGCGCCCGCCGCCTTGAGGATGTTGCGCAGCTCGTGCGCCAGGCGCTCGCGCAGGTCGACGTCCAGGTTGGAAAAAGGTTCGTCGAGCAACAACAGGCGCGGTTTGGGCGCCATCGCGCGCGCCAGCGCCACGCGCTGTTGCTGGCCACCGCTGAGCTCATGCGGGAAGCGGCGTTCGGCCCCCTGCAAGCCCACCAACTCCAGCACTTCGTGCACGCGGGCCCGCCGCTCCGGCTTGGCCCAGTGGTGGATGCCAAAACCGACGTTGTGGCGCACGTCCAGGTGCGGAAAAAGCGCGTAATCCTGAAACACCATGCCGATGCGGCGCTGCTCCGGGGGCAGGCTCACGCTGGCGCTGCTGACCGTTTCGCCAGCGAGCTTGATGGTGCCGTCGGCCGCTGCTTCAAGGCCGGCCACCGCCCGAAGGAGGGTGGTTTTGCCGCAACCCGAAGGACCGATCAAGACGCCGATGTCGCCCGTGCGCAGGCCAAATGACACATCGCGCACAGCCGCTTGCGTGCGGCCGCCATACTGGACCTTGAGCTTGTTGATTTCCAGAAACATGGTGTGGATTCTAGGCGGCGCTGAAATTCAAATGCGTACAATTCTCATTTACAAACTACCGCTTGCATGGTCCAACGCCGTATTCGCCACCTGTCACACCACATCCTGATGGCACTTCTGGCCGCTGGTTTGCTGCTGCCCTTGCTGGCCGTGTTGGCGGCCTGGCTGCCTTTGGGGCCGCAAGCCGGGCAAGCCTACGAGGTGCTGCAGGACATGGCCAAAACCGTGTTGCCGGGGTATGCCTTGACCACCGTGGTGTTGTGTCTGGCTGTGGGCATGGGCGTGGCGGCTGTGGGCATGAGTGTGGCCGCAGCGGTCACCTTGTTTGAATTCCCGGGGCGCCGATTCTTTGAGTGGGCGCTGCTGTTGCCCCTTGCCATGCCGGCCTACGTCGTGGCCTACGCCTACACCGATTTTTTGCAATTTGGCGGACCCGCTCAAACGGCGCTGCGCGAAACATTTGGCCTGCAAGGGCGGGTGTTGCCCGAGGTGCGAAGCCTGGGCGGCGCGATCTGGGTCTTCACGTTTGTGTTGTACCCATACGTGTACCTGCTGGCGCGCACGGCCTTGGCCGAACGCGCCGTGCACCTGATGGAAGCGGCACGGCTCCTGGGCGCGCCGCTGCGCCGGCGTTTGCTCAAAGTGGCCTTGCCGATGGCGCGACCGGCCGTGGCGGCAGGCATGGCGCTGGCGCTGATGGAAACCCTGGCGGACTTCGGCGTGGCCAGTTATTTTGGCATCCAGACGTTCACGGCCGGCATTTACAAGGCCTGGTTGTCGATGGACAACCGGATCGCCGCCGCGCAACTGGCTACCTTTTTGCTGATCCTGGTGGCGCTGTTGCTGCGGCTGGAATACAAGGCGCAAAGCCGCATGCGTTTTGCTGCGGCGCAGGCTGGCGCCAGCGCTGCCGAAACGCGGCTTCCGGTATTGCGCGGCAAATACCGCTGGGGCGTCACGGCTTTATGCGCAGCGCCGGTGTTGTTTGGTTTTGTCCTGCCGGTGGTGTTCATGCTGCGGCCCTTGCTGGCGCAGGAGGGTGAACTGCCATTGGCGCGTTTTGCCGAATGGGCGTTCAACAGCCTGCGCCTGGGCGCGCTCACGGCGGTTCTGGCGGTGGCGCTGGCGCTGGTGCTGGCTTTCAGCGTGCGCCGGGGGGCGGATTTTTTCAACCGATCGGCGATCCAGCTGGTCGGCCTGGGGTACGCGATTCCGGGCGCCGTTGTGGTGGTGGGGCTGCTCTTGCCGGTGGGCTGGCTGCAGGCGGCATTTCCCAACAGTGGCATTGGCCTGGTCGTTACAGCGACTTCATTGGGGCTGATCTGGGCGTACCTGGTGCGTTTTTGCGCGGTGGCCCTGCAGTCGGTGCAAAGCGGTTATGCGCGCATTCCAGCCAGTTTTGACGATTCAGCGCGCATGTTGGGCACCGGCGACATGCGCCTGGCGCTCACCGTGCATTGGCCCTTGCTCAAACGCTCCACGGCGGCCGCAGCTCTGCTGGTGTTTGTGGACGTGATGAAAGAGCTGCCGGCCACAATGGTGCTGCGCCCCTTCAACAGCGACACCCTGGCCGTGGTGGCTTACCAACTGGCGCGCGACGAACGCCTGGGCGAGGCAGCGCTGCCATCTTTGGCGCTGGTGCTGGTGGGGCTGCTGCCGGTGATTTTGCTCAGCCGCACCTTGCGGGCCGCAGGCCCGAAGCAGCAGCGGTAATATCGCGCCACCATGGCGAATTCCATCCCCGCAACCGCAACTGCACCAGACACCGCGCTTGAGCCCGACCAAGTGTTCCAGCAGGCGGCAGACCTCTTCAAGCTGATGGCCGCGCCGATGCGGCTCAAAATCATCAGCAGCCTTTGCAATGCGGAAAAAAACGTGGGCCAGTTGCTCGCCGAGATCAACACCACGCAGCCCAATATGTCGCAACACCTCAATACGCTTTACCAGGCCGGCGTGCTGGATAAACGGCGCGACGGCGTTCAGATTTTCTACCGCATCGTGGACCAGCGGGCCGCCAAAATGTGCCGCGCGGTGTGCATGCAGATAGCCATCGACGGTGAACACTATTCCATTTGACGCGGGCCGCAGCGCTTCGGGTTTGTGCTGACCTGGCCTCCTGGTTCATGTATTACCATTTACTTATATATTCGGATTTCAAGCCGATCAAGCCAGCCAGGTTCGCCATACCCGCCCTATCTGTTTTGCCACAATCGTTCCCGGAAACAACAACTGAAGAAGGAGCCTCCATGACCCGACCCATCCTCTGCGTTTCACTGCTGCTGGTGCTGGCGGCATTTTGTGGCAGCGCCCTGGCCCAGTCCGCCGCGCTGGAGGCGCGCGCCATGGCGGCTTCCTGTGCCAACTGCCACGGCACCAATGGCGCGGCTGCGCCGGGCATGGTGGCGCTGGCAGGTTATGACAAATCGGGTCTGGTCAAGGCGATGGCCGACTTCAAGTCTGGCGCGCGCCCCGCAACCATCATGCACCAGCTTGCCAAAGGGTACAGCGAGGCGCAGATCGAGGCCATTGCCGGCTATTTTGCGGCGCAGAAAAAATAGGGGGAACGCCATGACACACACACTCAATCGCCGCTCACTTCTCAAAACGTCGGCTGGCCTGCTGGGCGCTGCTGGCACTCTGGGCCTGGTGGCAGGCTGCGCAAGCGGCGGCAGTGGCCCCAAAGTGGTCGTCATCGGTGGCGGCTACGGCGGCGCCACGGCGGCCAAATACGTGCGCATGTGGTCGGATTACGGCATCAACGTCACCCTGGTGGAGCCCAACGCGGCGTTTGTGAGCTGCCCGATTTCGAACCTCGTTTTGGGCGGCAGCAAGACCATGGCGGATATCACCACGCCCTATGACAACCTCTCGCGCCGCCACGGTGTGAAGCTGGTGCGCGACATGGTTACGTCGATCGACGCCGACAAACGCACGGTGAAACTCGCCGGTGGCTCCGAGTTGCCGTATGACAAATTGATCGTCTCGCCGGGCGTTGACCTCATGTGGGAGAGTTTGCCCGGCATGAACCGCCCCGGCGCGCAAGACAGAATTCTTCACGCCTGGAAAGCCGGGCCGCAGACCGTCGCCTTGCGCCGCCAGCTGGAGGCCATGCCCGATGGTGGCGTGTATGCCCTGTCGATCCCGCTGGCGCCGTACCGATGTCCCCCGGGGCCTTATGAACGCGCCTGCCAGATCGCCAGTTATTTCAAGGCCGTCAAGCCCAGAAGCAAAGTGCTGATTCTGGATGCGAACGACGACGTGACCTCCAAGCCCGCGTTGTTCAAGAAAGCATGGGCCGACCGCTACGCCGGCATCATCGAGTACCGCAACAAACACACGGTGGTGGATGTCGATGCCGCCACCAGCACACTGAAGTTTGAGTTCAACAACGACCAGAAGGCCGACGTGCTCAACGTCTTGCCGGCCATGCGTGCAGGCGACATCGCGGTCAAATCCGGCCTGGCCACGGCCAACCGGCGCTGGTGCGAGGTTGACTTCCTCACCTTCGAATCCAAAGCCGCGAACAACGTGCACGTGCTCGGCGACGCCATCCAGACCGCCGCGCTCATGCCCAAGAGCGGGCACATGGCGAACCAGCACGCCAAAACCTGCGCGGCAGCCGTGGTTGCCTTGCTCGGCGGCCAGACGCCGAACCAGAACCCGATCTACAACAACACCTGCTACAGCTTTGTCAGTGCCGACGAAGTGGTGCATGTCTCCAGCGTGCACGCTTACAACGCCGCCGGTAAAACCATGACCGTGGTGGCCGGCGCAGGCGGGGTTTCGGCGGCGGCAAGCCCGCTCGAAGGCGCTTATGCGTTTGGCTGGGCGCAAAACATTTGGGCAGACTCGCTGGCCTGACCGATCGACACGCGCCAAACAACTTAAACAATTGGGGTCAGATTCCAATTAACTATGCGTCAACTGCATACTTAATTGGAATCTGACCCCAATTAATATCAATTTATTTTCGACTTGCATGACCTGGCGCCTCATTCATTCATTGTTGGCAGCCCTGTTCGCGGTTTGGGTAGCCGGTTGTGCAACCGCAATCGGTCCTGAAGGCCCGTCGCTTCAGCCGCGCCAGGTCTCGAAGTCAGCCTGGATGGTTCAGGGCCTCTCGGCTCAGGGGTCGCCACGCAACCAGAACTTCATCTCGAATGCTGGTTTCGTGATCACTCCGGCCGGTGTGGTGGTGATCGACGCGCTGGGCTCGCCGGTTTTGGCGACCAAGCTGCTGGCCGAGATCAAGAAAATCACGCCCTTGCCGGTGACGCAAGTGATCGTCACCCATTACCACGCCGACCACATTTACGGCCTGCAGGTTTTCCAGGCTACCGGCGCGCGCATCCTCGCGCACGTGAAGGGGCGCGACTACGTGGGTTCGGACCTGGCCGCCAACCGGCTGGCGACTTCGCAGCAGGAACTGGGGCCCTGGGTCGACGCGCAGACGCGTGTGGTGCCCGCCGACGACTGGCTCACCGGCCCGCAGGAGCTGCGCCCGGGCGGCATACGCATCCAGGTCACGCCCATGGGTCCCTCACACACGCCCGAAGACCTGGCGATCTACCTGCCCGACGAAGGCGTTTTGTTCGCGGGTGACCTGGTGTTTCGCGGGCGTATTCCCTTCGTAGGGCAGGCCGACAGCGGGCGCTGGGTGAAGGCCCTGGGCGACATGCTGGCGCTGCGGCCGAAAGTCGTGGTGCCCGGCCACGGTGCCGCCAGCACAGAAGCGGTGGCCGACATGGAACTCACACGCGCCTACCTGGTCCACCTGCGCCAGAGCATGGGAAAAGCCGCCAAAAACATGGACCCGTTTGATGAGGCCTACAAAACCACCGATTGGTCGGCGTTCGAGAAAGTGCCGCTGTTTGGCGTGCTCAACCGCGTGAATGCCTACAACACCTATTTGCTGATGGAGCGCGAGGCCGACTGACCATGCGGCGAGCAACCCAGCCTACCCGTCGGCAAGTCGCCGTTGCCGTGGCGGCGGCATGGGCCGTTTCATTGATGCCAGCGCAGGCTGCCCTGGCCAGCTTCCCGGTGCCGGCTTCGCTGCAGGATGAACTGGCCCTAGCGCTCAAGGCGCGCGAGCCGCTGGTGCTGATGGTCAGCCTGGACGGATGCCCGTTTTGCAAGATCGCGCGCGAAAACTACCTCGCCCCGCTGGTGCGCGAGCAGGGCCTGCGGGTGGTGCAAATCAACATGCAGCACAAGGAAGCTGTCAAAGACGTGCGGGGCGCCGGCAAAACCCACGAGGGCTTGATCGCCGAGCTCAAGGTCCATATCGCTCCGACCCTGATTTTTTATGGCCGCAATGGCGCCGAGGTGGCAGAGCGCCTGGTTGGCATCGGATCCGAAGACTTTTACGGCGCCTACCTGGACCAACGGGTTGCAGCCGCCCGCGCGGCCGTGCGCAACTAGTGCTTGCCTAGCGCGCTGACTCGAAAAAACGCCCGTCGTAATAGGCACTGGCCGGTTGCAGCTTCTTGCCCGGTTGGCCGTATTTTTCACGCAGCTGCACCACCGTCTGTGCGCCCTTTAGGTCGATGCGGGCGGTTTTCTCGAAACCCGATTTCGCGTCCAGCAAGATGCCATACGAGGTTTCGGCCGCCTGCAGGCTGCTGTTGGGCACGTTCTTCATGAAGAGCGTCAGGGCTGCCGGTTTGTTGGCCGGGTTGTAGAGCCAATTGAGCGACTCCTGGTAGGCCTTGATGTAGGCGGTAACGGCGCGCGGGTTGGCATTGGCCCAGCTTTTTCGCACGCCCGCCACCAGGCCCTGGTAACTGCCCAGCGCTTCAGACGCATCGACCAGCACGTTCGCGCCCTGGGCCTTGGCCATCACGTCAAAAGGCGCAATCAGTATGGTGGCGGCGTGTTTCTTTTGCACCAGATCGTTGTAACGTTGCAGCACACCGCCGGCGGAGACCGTGGTGTAGTCGCGGTTGATCTGCATGCCGTTGCGCGCCATGATTTCCAGCAGCACAAACGCGTAGCCTGTCGTGAGTGAATCGACCGACAACTGCTTGCCCTTGAGGTCGCCCACAGTGCGCACGTCGCCCGTGCTGGCGAGGCGCAAAAAGCCGTTGTCGGCGCCCATCACCGCCACCAGATCACTGCCGTCGGCGCCTGGCGCGCCTTGCCCTTCGCGGTAGGCAATGATGTTGTCCAGCGCGGTCATGGCGATGTCGAAGTCGCCCTTGATGAGCCCCGTGAGCTGGAAGGTCGAGTTGGGTGTGTTGATGGTTTTCACCTCCAGCGCCTGGCGTGCAAAAAACCCCTGTTCCTGCCCCACCCATATCGGCCAGTTGAAGCCACCCGGGAAGATGATGACTTTGAGTTCCTGTGTGGCAACCGGCGCGGCCGGCGGCGCGTTGCCCGGTGCGGCGCAGGCGGCCAGCAGGGCGGCGGTCAACAGAAGTGCGAAGGCGCGTAGGCGGTGCATGGGTTCTCCGGGTTGTGATGTTGTGCTGCGTGGCTGGCCGCTTTGGCAGGGAGGAGGAAGAGGTAAGGGGGGCAATGCGATGACAAGGCAGGAAGAAAGGCAGGATAACGCAAGCGCCGGGCAAGGGAAGGCTACTTTGTGCCATCGCACAGAAGGCGTTGCGGGAACGCAGCAAGTTCGTCCCGGGCCTGTCCCGTTCTTCAACTCTGGCGCGGGCCTGGGTGAATTGACATCGCCGAAACCTGGCCCTTGCGGCAGCACCCCGCGACATTGAAAATTTGCACCAAAAGCGCACAATGGTCACAGCTTTCAGGAGGTGACCCATGCCCAACAGCTTGCCCACTTTTCGTTTGTCCGCCGGGACATCCATCGCCCAGGCTCAACCACCGCAGCAGGAGCGCGTCACGCTCGAATCGCCCGGCCGGGCGGTGATGACCGACCTCACCCAGGTGCGCGCCGCCACCGTGCAGCCCGACACCGCCCTGGGCCCGGCCGAACTCATGATGATCCACCAGGGCGTGCGCCTGCTCTTCGTGGTGACGCAAATGCCGGGTGTGGACGGCATCGTGACGGCGGCCGACGTGCAGGGTGAAAAACCGTTGCGCCTCGTAGGCCAGCGGCTGGTGAAATTTGAAGACCTCACGGTGGCCGATGTGATGACCGCCTTGCCCGACATGGATGCGATTGACTATGCCGCCCTGGGCCGCGCCAATGTGTCACAGGTGGTTGCAGCACTGGCGCGCAGTGGCCGCGCCCACATGCTGGTGATCGAGGCGGCCAGCGCGGCGGCGCCCCAGCGCATTCGCGGTGTGATCTCGCGCACCCAGATCGAGCGGCAGATTGGCCGGCAACTGCCGGATACCGGCATGGCCAACAGCTTTGCCGAAATGAGTGCCGTGCTGCCCTGAGCCAGCGCTCGGGCTTTGACGCTCAGGGCTTGATGTAGGCGTATTTCTCGCGCGCCTGCAGCTGTGCGATACGCACCACGCCCGAGGGCGTGAAGGCGGCGTCGAGGCTGAACTGCGATTTTTTCAGGTCGCGGTTTTGCAGGGTGATTTCACACACCTCAAAGGTCACCCCGCGCGCCTTCAGGGCGCTCACGAGCGAGCCGTAATCGACATTCGGGTTCCTCGGGTCTTTTGCGCCTTCAAAGAGGAAATCAACACCCTGCGCGTGGGTGACGACGGCAATTTTGGTGTCGGGCGCGACGTCCAGGTGGTTGCGGATGTTGCGCAGGCCCTTGGTCGCCTGGGTGGCGGCGTCGTCAATGTGGTAGACCACATTGTCCTGCGCCAGCGCGTTACCGTGCAGGCTGAGGCACAGGAGGAAGAAACCGGCCAAAGTGGCGAGGCGGTTGAAGAGTGTGCGCATGGAGTGCCCCGATCAAAGTGGTGAAGGAAAGGCGCCCGGAGTGCGCGCCGGTGAAACAGGAAAAATTAACATGGGTGTTAATTATTGGTCGAAATTCCGTCTAAAACCGAAAAATAGTGAAGATTTTGGCATTCAAGTCACGAATTTATTCAATAGTTTGCTATTATTAATATAGCATTCAATCAAGGCTTCAAAAATCGCTTCAAGACCCTTGCAGACGGCATCAATCGGCCGTGGCGCCCGAGGCTTTGACAATCGGGCCCCAGCGCGCGGTTTCGGCGCGGTTCATCGCCACCATCTGCTCGGGCGAGCTGCCAATGATGCTGTAACCCAGCTCCGTCATGCGTTTGATGAAATCCGGCGACTTGGTGCCCTTGATGGCGGCATCGTTGAGGCGGGCAATCTCGTCTTTGGGTGTGCCTGCCGGCACCGCCAGGCCAAACCACACGCCCGACTCATAACCCGGCACGCCGGCTTCAACCACGGTGGGCACGTCGGGCAGCAGCGGGTCGCGTTTGGCGCCGGTCACGGCCAGCGCGCGCAGTTTGCCAGCCTTGATCTGCGGCAGCGCAGAGGGGATGTTGTCAAACATCATCATCACCTGGCCGCCGAGCAGGTCGGTCATGGCCGGGGCGCTGCCCTTGTAGGGGATGTGCAGGATGTCGACTTTGGTGATGTGTTTGAACATCTCGCCCGACATGTGGATGCTGGTGCCGCTGCCGGAGGAGGCGTAGGTCATCTTGCCGGGCTCGGCCCGGGCCAGCGCGATCACGTCGGCGACCGAATTGGCCTTGACGCTGGGGTGCACCACCAGCACGTTGGAGAGTGACACCAGCGCCACCACCGGCTCGAGGTCTTTGATCGGGTCAAACGGCATCTTGGCGTAGAGCGCCGGGTTGATGGCGTTGATGCCGCTGGTGGTCATGAGCAGGGTGCGGCCATCCGGGGCGGAACGCGCCGCCTCGGCGCCGCCAATGTTGCCGCCGGCGCCGGGTTTGTTGTCCACCGTCACCGGCTGGCCGAGGATTTTTGTGAGTTCAATGGCGATGGCGCGCGAGGCGATGTCGACCGCGCCGCCGGGTGGGAACGGGCAGATCAGGCGGATCGGCCGGGCCGTGCCGGTTTGCGCGCTGGCGAGGGAGGCCGTCACGAGGGAAGCAACAACGAGGGCGCGAAAAAGATTTCGGATCATCCAGAACTCCGGTTTAAAGGGCTACATGGCTGCTACAGGGTGGCCACGGGATGGCTTGCAGCGGCGAAGCTACTCTACCCGAAAGCTCAGGCCCGCGCGCGCCTGCAGTCGCCGCACCAGCGTGAGGCCCATGGCCGCGCCGGGCGTCCACACGCCGCCCGGTGTCATGCTGCGGTCGACATCTTGCGCGAGGCACAAGGCGCTTTCGGTGATGAGTTTGCAGGTCGAGCCGTAGCCCGGGTCGCGGTCGCCTTTGACGACGGCGGCCAGGCTTTGGCCGCTGGCCGTTTCGCCGTCAAAACGCACCTCATACCGGCCGTTTTCACGCGCTTGCAGGTTGGGGCCCTCGCCGGGTTTGGGCAATGCAAAGCGGCGGATCAGCGCGCGTGTGGGCGAAAACCCCAGCAACACATTTTGCAGCCACGTGCTGCGCGCCAGCGCCCGGGCGCGTTGCCCGCCTTTGGCGCCAGGGCCGGTGAGCATGCGTTCGTCGTAAACAAAATCCTTGCCCCAGGGATGGCCACGCAGGGCGTTGGTGCGGTGCACATTTTTGGTGTTGATGGCCGCCATGACAAACGGGCCGCTCCAGGACTGGTTTGATTTGTCGAAATTGGCCGATGGGTCGTCAGGCTGCGCCGGGCCGGTGAACCCGGGGGTCAGCGCAAACGGGTCGGCCATGACCCGCGCCAGCGAAGGGTTGCGGCCAATTTGCTCCAGCGTGCCAATCAGGCTGGCGGCGGTGCCACCCGAGAAGCCGCCTTTCATTACCCGCACGCGGCCGCGCACCTGTGTGAGCGGCGCGCCGAAACGCTCATGAGCCTGGGCTTGCAGGAAGGTGACGCCCAGGTCAAACGGGATCGAGTCAAAACCGCAGGAAAACACGATGCGTGCGCCGCTCTTGTGGGCCGGGTTTTGCAATCGGGGAATCATCTGCGCCATCCACAAGGGTTCGCCGCACAGGTCCACGTAGTCGGTGCCGGCTTCGGCGCAGGCCTGCGCCAGCGGCTCGCCATGGTGTTGGTAGGGCCCCACGGTGGTGACGACGACGCGGCCCTGCGCCACCAGCTGCTTGAGCGCAGCGGGCGAGCTGGCATCGGCCACGATCAGGGGCACTTCGTCGCCTGCGCCCAGGCCCTGGCGCACTTCCTTGAGCTTCTCCAGGTTGCGCCCGGCCATGGCCCAGCGGACGTGCGGCGCGGCCTGTTTGCCGCCCGCGCCGTAGGTGGCGTGCAGGTATTCGGCGACCAGGCGACCGGTGAAACCGGTGGCGCCAAAGACGATCAGGTCAAAGGGTTTTGGAGTCATGGCGGCATTCTGGACCAGGCGCCAGCGCCACTGCAGGGCGGGGAATAAAGGGGTAGCTGGGTAGAGGGTAAGTCCTGATGAAAACCACCCGCGCGCTGTATATATTAGTACATTCTGATATTTGAATATATAAAGCCTTCGGAACCCAGAACATGCTGCGCGGACAGATTCAAAAAGCGCCAGAAAACTTCCTGAGCCCGGCGGGCGTGAAGACCGTGGTGGCAGAGGGCCGGCAGGGACGCCGCAGTTTTCTGCGCGGCGCTTTTTTGGTGGCCTCTGCTGCGGGCGCTGCAGCGGCATCGACGACCGTGGCGGCCGCGATGGCAGAAGCGAACGATGGCGACCCGGCCATCCTGAATCTGCCCGAGCACAGCAAAGGCCTGGGACAGGCTGTGGCCACCGAAGGTTACGGCAAACCGTCGAAGTTTGAAGCCAATGTGCAGCGTCGCCCCAGCCCGGGTTTGACGCAGACGGCGCAGTCGTCGGTGTCGTTCGCGCCGCTGCAATCGCTGTTTGGCATCGTCACGCCGGCCGGTTTGCATTTCGAGCGGCACCACCAGGGCTGGTGGGACGTAGACCCGACGAAACACCGGCTCATGCTCAACGGCTCCGAGCCCGGCATGCTGAAGAAAAACCTGGTCTTCACGGTGGACGAGTTGATGCGCCTGCCTCCGGTCTCGCGTTTTCATTTCATCGAGTGCGGCGCCAACACCGGTATGGAATGGGGCAATGTGGCCGTGCCCACAGCGCAACACACCCACGGCATGTTGTCGTGCAGCGAGTTCACCGGTGTGCCGCTGGTGACGCTGCTGGAAATGGCCGGCGCAGACTTCAAGAAGGAGCGCTTTGTTTTGGCCGAAGGCGCTGATGGCTCCTCGATGACGCGCACCATCCCGCTCTCGCAAATCCTGAACGGTGAGGTGCTGGTGGCCTATGGACAAAACGGCGAGATGCTGCGGCCTGAAAACGGCTACCCGCTGCGGCTGGTGGCACCCGGCTTGCAGGGCGTGAGCTGGGTGAAGTACCTGCGCCGCATCGAGCTGGGCGACAAGCCTTACGGCGCCAAAGACGAGGCCTTGCACTACATCGACCTGATGCCCGACGGTCGGCACCGGCAGTACACCAGCATCCAGGAATGCAAAAGTGTGGTCACCACACCCTCGGGCGGCCAGGTGCTGCTGAACCAGGGCTTCTACAACGTCACCGGCCTGGCCTGGTCGGGCCGTGGCAAGGTGAAGAAGGTGGATGTGTCGGTGGACGGCGGGCGCAACTGGCGCGTGGCCCGGCTCGAAACGCCGGTGCTCTCCAAATGCCTGACGCGCTTCAACCTCGACTGGGCGTGGGACGGCAATCCGGCCTTGATCCAGAGCCGCGCCACGGACGACACCGGTTACGTGCAGCCCACCTACCGCCAGACACGCGCCGTGCGCTGCAGCCGGTCGATCTACCACAACAACTCGGTGCAGACCTGGTTGGTGCAGGCCAACGGCGAGGTGAAAAATGTCCAGCTTTCGTAAGCGTAAGCGCAGCTGGCTGCTGGCGGCTTGGTTCGTAGTGGGCCTGTCTGGCCACGCGGTGTCGCAAGGGGCCGACAAATTTGAAGGCATCGGGCGGGCGGCAACCACCCGGGAAGTGGCCGCGTGGGACATCGACGTGCGGCCGGATTTCAAGGGCCTGCCAGCCGGCGCGGGCAGTGTCGCCAAAGGACAGACCATTTGGGAGGCCCAATGCGCCAGTTGCCACGGCGTGTTTGGCGAGTCCAATCAGGTGTTCACACCGCTGGTGGGCGGCACAACCGCCAAAGACATCCAATCGGGAAAC
>JANMMR010000610.1:0-8144 GCA_031373455.1 Rhodoferax sp. | reverse complement strand
ACATCGCCGGTCTTGAAAAAACCATCGGCCGTGAATTCCTCGGCGGTTTTCTCCGGCATGCGCCAGTACCCCTTGAACACGTTCGGCCCCTTGACCTGGATGCCGCCAATCTCGTTGACCGCCAAAGTCTTGCCGCCCCCGGTTTTATCGCCATCTTCCTGCACGCGCAGTAGAACGCCCGGCAGCGGGAAACCCACGGTGCCCCCTCGCCGCTCGCTCTGGCCGGCCTTTTGATCGCCCCCTTCGGGATGCGGGTAGCGGTGATCGGCCTGATACGGGTTGGAGGTGAGCATCGCCGTCTCGGACATGCCGTAACGCTCGAGGATGGTGTGGCCCGTGCGCGTTTGCCATTCGTTGAAGGTTTCCACCAGCAATGGCGCTGAGCCCGCCACGAAGAGGCGCATGTTGCGCGCCACCTCGCGGTTCAGGCCTGGCTCGGCCAGCAGGCGCACGTACAGCGTGGGCACACCCATGAAGACGGTCGCTTGCGGCATCTTCTTGAGTACAAACTTTGGATCGAAGCGGGAGAGCCAGATCATCTTGCTGCCGTTGAGCAGCGCGCCGTGCAGCGCCACAAACAGCCCATGCACGTGGAAGATCGGGAGCGCGTGGATGAGCACATCGCCGCCTTCTGTCAGGGTGGCGCCGGGTTTCCTCCAGCCCCAATAGTCCTTGAGCACCTGCGCGTTGCTCAGCATGTTGCCGTGCGTGAGCATGGCGCCCTTGCTGCGGCCGGTGGTGCCGCTGGTGTAGAGGATGGCGGCCAGGTCGTCGGCGCGGCGCACGGCAGGCGCGTGCACGTCGGCACAAAGCGCTGCGCGTTGCAGGAGCGAGCCGGTGCGGTCGTCGCCCAGTGTGAACACGTGGGTCACGCCGGCTTTGAAGGCGATTTTGCTCACCCAGCCAAAGTTGGCCGGCGTGCACACCACCACCGCAGGCTCGGCGTTGCCGATGAAATACTCGATCTCCGCGCTTTGGTAAGCGGTGTTGAGCGGCAAAAACACCAGGCCCGCGCGCAGGGTGGCGAGGTACAACATGGCCGCTTCGACGGATTTCTCCACCTGCACCGCCACCCGCGTGCCTTCAGGCAAATTCAGCCCGCCCAGCAGGTTGGCCAGCATTGCGGTGGCGCGCTCAAGGTCGCGCCAGGAGTAGAACAAACCGCTGTCGGTTTCAATGGCGACGGCGTCCAGATCAGACGGGAAGGCGGCACGCAAGGCCGTGTACAGGTTCATTTTCGTGTAAAATTGATTTTTATACTATTTTTTATCGAAATTTAATCATAATTTATACCAAATATCATAGCAATTAATTCACTGTTTACGTGACTTTATTGCCATTTATTATTTGATAAATTGCATAAAAATAGATATCAATCCAGCCGCGCGCCTGACTGTTTCACCACTTCGGCCCACTTCTTGATTTCCGCGCTGACGAATTTGCCAAACTCCTCCGGGCTCAAGCCCGGCACGTCGGCGGCCTGGTTGAACCACACCTGTTTGATCTCGTCCAGCGCCAGCACCTTGTTGCTGTTGGCGATCATGCCGTCGATGGCGTCTTTGGGTGTGCCTTTGGGCGCCCACAAGGCGTACCAGGTGCTGACCTTGTAGTCGGGCAAGCCCTGCTCGGCGGCGGTGGGAATATTGGGGAAAGCGGGCGAGCGTTTGTCTGCCGCCAGCGCGATGGCCTTGAGTTTGCCGCCCTTGATCTGCGGCGCGCTGGTGCCCATGCCGTCAAACACCATGTCGACGCTGCCAGCCAGCAGGTCGGTCATGGCCGGGCCGGCGCCGCGGTACGGAATGTGGGTAATGAAGGTTTTGGTCTGCAGCTTGAACAACTCCCCTGCGAGGTGGTGCGCGGTGCCATTGCCGGCCGAGCCGTAGTTGGCCTTGCCCGGATTGGCCTTGAGGTAGGTGATGAAACCCTTCAAGTCGTTGGCGGCAACCTTCTGCGGGTTGACCGAAATCACCTGTGGCACACGCGCGATGATCTGCACCGGGATGAAATCTTTCTCCAAATCGTAATCAAGCTTGGGGTACATGCTTACGGCAATCGAATGGTGCACCGCGCCCATGAACCAGCTGTGCCCATCCGGCGGCATACGCGCCGCCACCGATGCGCCCACCGTGCCGCCGGCGCCGCCCCGGTTGTCGATGATGAACTGGCGGCCAGTGAGTTTGCTCATCTGCGCCGCCCAGGGGCGCGCAAAGGCGTCGGTGCCGCCACCTGCGGGGAACGGGTTGAGGATGGTCACCGGCTTGCTCGGCCAGGTCGATTGGGCCTGCGCCGCCAGCCCGCAGGCCAGGGTCGTTGCGCCGGCCGCGCGCAAAACACCGCGCCTGGAAATAGTCATGTCCATACCTGTCTCCTGTCGTTATTGAAAAAACACTGTCGAAATGAAGCCCTAGAAAAGCAGGTCTTGCACTTCAGAAGATACTGCGATTTTGCCTTGGATCAATTGGGCCCGGTGTTTGTCCAGCCGGCGCACGTCATACAGGTAATTGACCATCAGCCCGTAAGACTGCTTGAGCCCTTTGGGCGAGAGGTCACCGGCCCAGTTGAGCCGCTCGACGCGCGCCCCGTTGCCCAGATGGAAGCGGCCCACCGGGTCGGCCGGCTTGCCGTTGACCAGCTCCGAGCCGAGGTAATGCGCGGCAAACTGCAGCAGCACTTTTCGCAAAATGACGCCGCTGTCGTGCTCGTGCGCACGTTCTGCGGCGCTAAGAAACTGTTCACTGCCAGGCGGGTCGAAATTGAGCAGGCGCCCCAGGTGCGCCCGCATCTTGTCGTCGAGTTTCCCGATCATGGTCTCGGCGTTTTTCCCGAGCCATGCGCGAAAGCCCGGAATCGGCGACAGCGTCGCGAAAACCTTGAGCCGCGGAAACTCCTGCTTCAAGACTTCCACCACACGCTTGATGAGCGAATCACCAAAACTCACACCGCGAAGGCCGGCCTGGGTGTTGCTGATGGAGTAAAAAATCGCCGTGGTGGCTTTTTTCAGATCGGCCGCATCGGCCAGCTCGTCCAGCAGCGGCGTGATCGCGTCTGCCATTTTGTCAACCAGCGCCACCTCGACAAAAATCAGCGGCTCGTCGGGCAGGCGTGGGTGGAAAAACCCGTAACAGCGCCGGTCTGAATCGAGCCGATTTTTCACGTCGGCCCAACTCCGGATGTCATGCACGGCCTCGTATTTGATGAGTTTTTCAATCAGCGAGGCCGGTGAGTCCCAGCTGATGCGGCGCAGGTCAAGAAAGCCGACGTCGAACCAGGTGGAAAACATGTATTCCATCTCGACATCCAGCGCCTGCAGCCGTTTGTTGCCCTTCAGGTGTGGCAGCATTTCTGCGCGCAAATCGACCAGAAACCGTATGCCGCCCGGGTAAGCGCTGAAGCGCTGGAGCAGGCGCCGCCGTGGCGACACCGTGGCGCGGCGGAAATTCACTTCAGCCGCCGCTTCGTCAAGTGTTCCGTGCGCTCGCGCGAATTCTTCCTGGGCCAGCTTGACGGTGTGCGGATCGGCGACGAACTGTTCACTCATCAGCAGCCAGAGGTCCTGGCGCTGATCGGGCCGCGCATCGGTGTACCAGCTGGCAACGGCAAGTGCCCGGCGCCCGCCCTCTATTTCACTCACCTGCGGGTCGACCACAGCGCGCAGCCCTTCGAGCAAGCGGCGCAGTTCACGCGGCGAGCTGGCTTCACCTTTGTGCGTCAGGCTGCCGTTGAGGCGCTCGTGGGTGTTTCGCGGGCCACCGGTATGAGCCACACCCGGCGTTACCGGCGCGCCCTTGCCCACCGGCGTCACACTGGCGCCCGGGGCGGCCACCTGCGCCTGAACCGGCGCTTGAACTGGCGGATGTGGCAGGAGTTTGGCAACCTTGCTGCTGATCCATGAGGCGGTGTTCATGCGCGCACCCGGCTGGGTTGGTTTTGGGTGAGCTCGCGCAGCGCCTCGCGCTGGCGCGTCAGGTGGGTGCGCATGGCAGCTTCGGCCCCTTCGCTGTCGCGCGCCTTCAGCGCAGCAAACACCGCCAGGTGTTCGTTCAGGCTTTGGTCCAGGCGGCCGGCCGCCTGCAGGCTTTGCAAGCGCGCCAGTTTCAGGATCTTGCGCAGGTCGCCAATCACCTGGGCGAGCCAGCGGTTGCCGGCCAGGGCGATGATGGCCTCGTGGATGGCGTAGTTGGCGGCGTAGTAGTCGGTGATGCGGCGGGCCTTGGCATGTTTGCCCAGGCGGTCGTGCAGCGTCTGCAGCGCGGCGAGGTCGGCGTCTGTCGCCTTCTGGGCGGCCTCGTAGGCGCAGCGCCCTTCGAGCAAGGCAATGACGGGGAAAATTTCGTCCAGGTCCTGGTCGGTAACCTGGTTCACAAAACTGCCGCGCCGGGGTTCGTGGCGCACCAGGCCTTCGGCCGTCAACACCTTGAGCGCCTCCCGAAGCGGCGTGCGGGAAATCGCCAGGCTCTTGCAAAGGCTCAGCTCGTCCAGGAAGGTCGCGGGCGCCAATTCCCCCGAAAAAATGCGGTCACGCAGTGTTGCCGCGACTTCGGTGTGCAAGGAATATTGAACCAGCCGCATGAGCCAACCTCCTCAAAAAATCTTCGGTAATTTCCCATAATTATAGGTAATTACAAAGAAACGGGTAGTGGGAGTAACCCCAAAACTCCCCCAAGAAATCAGGTTTTTCTAGCTTCTCCGCGCTGCGCCCACAGCCAAAGCGCCACACCACCCAGAATCATGGGCACACACAGCCACTGCCCCATGCTCATGCCCAGTTGCAGAATGCCCAGGTGGGCATCGGGCTCGCGGAAGAACTCGGCGATGAAGCGAAACACGCCGTAGCCGAGCAGGAACATCGCCGACACCTGGCCCTCTTTGCGCTCTTTGCGGGCATAAAGCCACAACAACACGAAGAGCAGCAGGCCTTCAAGCGCGATCTGGTAGAGCTGCGACGGGTGGCGCGGCAAATCGCCCGCCCCGCGAAACACCATGCCCCAGGGCAGCGATGGGTCTGCCACCCGCCCCCACAACTCGCCATTGATGAAGTTGCCAATGCGCCCGGCCGCCAGCCCCGTAGGCACACAGGGCGCGACAAAATCCATCACCTGAAAAAACGGCCGCTGGCGCGAGCGCGCAAACCACACCATCGCCGCCATCACGCCCAGAAGACCACCGTGAAAACTCATGCCGCCCTGCCAAACAGCCAGAATTTCCAGCGCGTGCGAGAGGTAATACAACGGTTTGTAAAACAGGCAATAACCG
Source organism: Rhodoferax sp. (assembly GCA_031373455.1). Lineage (GTDB taxonomy): Bacteria > Pseudomonadota > Gammaproteobacteria > Burkholderiales > Burkholderiaceae_C > JANYCG01. The sequence goes on along the minus strand of JANMMR010000610.1, from coordinate 2,891 downwards.
ATGCGCCCGCCCAGAATCACGCCCATCACGCCGAGGAAGAGGATGTCTTCCACGTCTTTGCGCGTCCACAGCGGCCCCGTTACCGTTTTTTTACCGCTGCCAGTGGTGAGCGTCAAATTCACAAACGGCGGGTGTTTCAGCCGCCTGAACCCTAACCACATAAAGAGCCCAAACGCCGCCAGATAAGTCAGACCGTACCAATGGACAGCCAGGGGACCGAGTTGCAGCGCGACCGGGTTGATTTGCGGGTGGATCAGCATGGCGGGTATTGTGCCCCGCTCCGAGGTACACGTCGGTACGGCGTCGATCAAGCACGCGCTTTAAAAGCCTCTGCAATCTGACGCATTTTTAGATATTTTGTATTGCGCACGAAATATTATCGTGTACACTAAAACCATGAAAAACGTCACCCTAAGCGCCGAAAACCAGCTCATCGAGCAGGCACGCGCTTTGGCGCGTTTGAGAGGCACCACGCTCAACGACGAGTTCAGGAAGTGGCTGGCCAGCTACACCAGCGAAGACTTGAACGGGCTGAAACTGGCGCAAACCCGCGCCATGCTTGACGAGCTCACGGCGCCCATTGCGGGCCGGGCCTTCGTGTCGGCCGCACACTGGTTCACACCCGGCGCGGCAAAACCGCCTGTGCGCGAAGAGTTCAACGAACGTGAACTGCGCATACTGCGGCGGCTGGATGGCCACCCGGCCGACGGCGCGGCATGAGTGGTTTTGAGACGCAAGCCCAGCGGGTGTTTTTCGACACCAACGTGCTGGTTTATTGTTTCGACGCCAGCGAAGCGCAAAAACAATCCCGCGCCAAAGACCTGATCGCAGAGGCTCTAAACAGCCGCATGGGCGTGGTGAGTTACCAGGTCGTGCAGGAATTTTGCAACGTGGCGTGTAAGAACCAGCGACTTAGCCTGCCGCACGAACGCATCCTGGCGTATGTCAAGCTCGTGTTGCAACCCATGAACCTCGTTGCGCCGAGCCCTGAATTGCTGGAGGCCGCATTGGGGATTCGCAGTGAATGCAGCTTTTCGTTTTACGACAGCCTGGTCATCGCCGCCGCCCAGGCCGCCCAATGCCAGGTTTTGTATTCAGAAGATATGCAGCATGGCCAGCTTGTGGACGCCTTGCGCATCGTCAACCCGTTTTTGATGACCGTGAATGAGCCGGCCCTGTCTTGAGCGAAGCGGCCTTTACGCGGCGGCGCGATTAAACTCGTCGTTTTCGTCCACCCGATTTTCTGGATTGCAGCAAACACCATGGCCACCCAACCCATCATCCTGAACCCGCGCAGCAAAAACATCACCGAGGGCAAGTCGCGCGCGCCCAACCGCTCCATGTATTACGCCATGGGTTACGAAGCGGGGGACTTCAAGAAGCCGATGGTCGGCGTGGCCAATGGGCACAGCACCATCACGCCCTGCAACTCCGGCCTGCAAAAGCTGGCCGACGCGGCCGTGGCGGGCATTGAAGAAGCAGGCGGCAACGCGCAGGTGTTTGGCGTGCCCACCATCTCCGACGGCATGGCCATGGGCACCGAGGGCATGAAGTATTCGCTCGTGTCGCGCGAAGTCATCAGCGACTGCATCGAAACCTGCGTCCAGGGGCAGTGGATGGACGGCGTGCTGGTGGTGGGCGGCTGCGACAAAAACATGCCCGGCGGCATGATGGGCATGTTGCGCGCCAACGTGCCAGCCATTTACGTCTACGGCGGCACGATTTTGCCGGGACACTACAAAGGGCAAGACCTCAACATTGTGAGCGTGTTCGAGGCCGTGGGCCAGAACGCGGCCGGCAACATGACAGACGCCGATCTGCTGGAGATCGAGCGCCGCGCCGTGCCGAGCACGGGCTCCTGCGGCGGCATGTACACGGCCAATACGATGTCTTCGGCCTTCGAGGCACTGGGCCTCTCCCTGCCCTACTCGTCCACCATGGCGAACCCGCACGACGAAAAGCTGAACTCGGCCAGAGAGTCGGCCAAGGTGCTGATCGAAGCCATCAAGAAAGACATCAAACCGCGCGACATCGTGACCCGCAAGGCGCTGGAAAACGCCGTCGCCGTGATCATGGCCACGGGCGGCAGCACCAATGGCGTGTTGCACTTTTTGGCCATCGCCCACGCGGCCGGGGTTGAATTCTCCATTGACGACTTTGAAACCGTGCGCAAACGCACCCCGGTCTTGTGTGATTTGAAGCCCTCGGGCAAATACCTGGCCGTCGATCTGCACAAAGCCGGCGGCATTCCGCAAGTCATGAAGACGCTGCTGGCCGCGGGCCTCTTGCATGGCGACTGCCTGACCATCTCCGGCCAGACGATTGCCGAAGTGCTCAAAGACCTGCCGGACGCGCCGCGTGCTGACCAGAACGTGATCCGCCCGATCACCAACCCGATGTACAAACAGGGCCACTTGGCGATCTTGAAGGGCAATTTGAGCCCCGAAGGTTGTGTGGCCAAAATCACCGGGCTGAAGAAACCGGTGATGACCGGCCCGGCGCGCGTGTTTGACGACGAACAATCCGGCCTCAAGGCGATCTTGGACGGCAAAATCGTCGCCGGCGACGTGATGGTGCTGCGTTACCTCGGCCCCAAAGGCGGCCCTGGCATGCCCGAAATGCTGGCCCCCACCGGCGCGCTGATTGGCGCGGGCCTGGGCGAAACCGTCGGTTTGATCACCGATGGCCGCTTCTCCGGCGGCACCTGGGGCATGGTGGTCGGCCACGTCGCTCCTGAAGCGGCGGTGGGGGGCTTGATCGCATTCATCCAGGAAGGTGATTCGGTCACCATCGACTCGGTGCAACTGCTGTTGCAGCTCAACGTGCCCGACGCAGAAATCGCCCGTCGCAAACAGGGCTGGGTGCCACCAAAACCACGTTACACGCGCGGC
>JANMMR010000387.1:0-2416 GCA_031373455.1 Rhodoferax sp. | reverse complement strand
GGTATTTTGAAACCTACAACCGCGACAACGTCACGCTGGTTGATTTGAAAAAAACGCCCATTGTGTCGGTCACCGCCAATGGTGTGCAAACCACCGGCGCCAGCCACGAATTCGACGTGCTGGTGTGCGCCACCGGCTACGACGCCCTGACCGGCGCAGTTCTCGGCATGGACATCCAGGGCCTTGACGGACAGTCCTTGAGGAAAAAATGGACTGATGGCCCGCGAACCTGCCTTGGCTTGATGACACACGGCTTTCCCAACCTCTTCATCGTCACCGGTGCCGGCAGCCCATCCGTGCTGGTGAACATGGTGGTTGGCATTGAACACCACGTTGAGTGGATTTCAGACTGCCTTATGCACATGAGGAACAAAAAGCTGCAATCCATTGACGCCACGCGGGAAGCCGAAGACCGCTGGGTGGACCATGTGAACGCTACCGCCAACAAGACATTGCTGCCATTGGCCAACTCCTGGTTTTTGGGCGCCAACATTCCTGGAAAACCCAGGGTGTTCATGCCCTACGCCGCAAAAATCGGCGTGTACCGCCGGGAATGCCAGCAGGTGGCGGACAAGGGTTACGAAGGTTTTGTGTTGACGCCTGCCAAGCAGACGCTGTCAACCGCGGAGGTGTGCCATCAGCCCTGACCGCTACCTGCGCAGTTTCGACGTTCTGGGCCTTCTGGTGCGCAACCATGGCGGTTTGCGCCTGACGGAAATCAAGGACGCCTTGGGCTTGCCCGTGAGCAGCGTCCACAACATGCTGCAAACCATGGTGGCGGCCGAGATGTTGACCGTGACCGAAGACCTCCTGTATTCAGTGGGGCCGCGTGCGGTCGGCATTGCGCTGTCAATCGTCGCGTCGCTGGATGTGCGGGTGCTGGCGCGGCGGCCCATGCAGGACCTTGCCAATTCCATCGGCGACGATGTCTACCTCGGGATGAGCCTGGGCAAACGGGTCTTTTACGCCGACCGCTGCATGGGCACGCAACGCATATCGCTGGATATCCGCTTGGGGGAATCGCTTTCCCTGCACAGCACGGCCACCGGCAAATTGTTTGCCGCCTTCAACCCCGATTTGTCAGCAAAAGTGCTGGCAGCGCCCCTGCGCAAGCTCACCTCCCGAACGATCACCGACGCGCAGGCACTGGCCACCGAATACAGGCGCATCCGCGGTCGCGGTTATGCCAAGAGCCAGGAGGAGGCGGCGGAAGGCATTGTGGGTTATGCCGTTCCGATCCGCGAGGCGGCCGGCAATGTGGCCGCCGCAATCCACGTCTCCGTCATTGGCGGCAGGGCCACGCCAGCGCACGAAAACCAACTGATCGCCCAAGCTCAACATTGCGCCAGGTTGGTTGAACGAAGCCTGGGCCACTCGCAAGCCAGCCACTGAGGTTCTGCGTTGCGCCTCCATTTTTATTCAAGGACTTTCCATGAAACTCGGCTTTTTCACCATGCCCATGCACCCAATCGGCAAGGACTGGCAGGCTTCCCTGCGCGAAGACCGCGAAGCCTTTGTCCTGGCTGATGAACTGGGTTTTACCGAAGGCTACGTGGGCGAACACGCCACCGATCCCGAGGAAAACATCACTTCCTCGGCCCTGTTTCTGGCCACCTTGGTAGACGCCACCAAACAGATGCGTTTGGGTACCGGCACCCTCAACATGCCCAACCACCATCCAGTGGCGGTGGCTGGCAATATCGCGATGCTCGACCACCTGCTGGGTGGCCGGTTCATCCTGGGCATCAGCCCCGGCGCCCTGCCCTCGGACGCCGAGGCGTTTGGCAACATGGACATGGCGCGCCCTGCGATGTTTCTGGAAGCCATCAACCAGGTGCTGGAAATCTGGGCCAGCAAACCACCCTACAACATCAAGGGTTCCTTTTGGAACGTCTCCACCGAGCGCACTTTCCTGGCGGAAACCGGCATGGGCACCATCCCGATGCCGTTGCAGCGCCCCCACCCGCCAATTGTGGTGACGGCGGTTGCCCCGTTTTCCCAAGGCATCACCGAGGCGGCGGCGCGCGGGTGGGACCCCATTTCCGCCAATTTCCTCTTGCCCAAATGGGTCGCGTCGCATTGGGGCAAATATGTCGAAGGGTGCGCCCGGGTTGGCCGCCAGCCAGATCCGGCCGACTGGCGCATCGCCAAGACGGTCTTTGTGGCGAAAGACGATGCCGCCGCCGCCGCTTACGCGCTCGGCAGCGATGGCCCCTACTACTATTACTACCGCACCTTGTTTGGCAAACTCAAGCGGCGTGGCGCTCTGGGCGTGTTCAAGTCCGACCCCAAGGCCCCGGATGACAGCGTGACACTGGAAGACGTCATCAACAAGCTGGTGATCCACGGCTCACCTGCCAAGGTGGCTGACCAGCTGCACGCGCTGAAACAGGAAACCGGCGAATTTGGCACCCTG
>JANMMR010000383.1:0-2560 GCA_031373455.1 Rhodoferax sp. | reverse complement strand
ACGAGGTCTACCTGCGCACCGCAGTGAGCGTGGACCCGCAAGGCTGGGCGCAATTCGGCCACGTCAAGATGCGCGACTACCGCTGGGGCATCTTTTTGAACCCGGGTTCCAGCGACCGCGAAGTCCATTTTGGTGACCACAAAGGCGAAAAAGCCTGGCAGGACGTGCCCGGTGAGCACCGCGCGAACCTGCGCCGCATCATCGTGACCCAAGGCGACACCGAGCCGGCTTCAGTGGAACAGCAGCGCCACCTGGGCCTTACCGCGCCGTCCATGTACGACCTGCGCAACCTGTTCCAGATCAACGTTGAAGAGGGCCGCCATCTGTGGGCCATGGTTTACCTGCTGCACAAACACTTCGGCCGTGATGGCCGCGAAGAAGCCGAGGCGCTGCTTGAGCGCCGCAGCGGTGACGAAAACAACCCGCGCATTCTGGGCGCTTTCAATGAAGAAACGCCGGATTGGCTCTCGTTCTTCATGTTCACCTACTTCACTGACCGTGACGGCAAGTTCCAGCTGGCCGCGTTGGCTGAAAGCGCGTTTGATCCGCTGGCCCGCACCACCAAATTCATGCTGACCGAAGAAGCGCACCACATGTTTGTGGGCGAGTCCGGCGTGTCGCGCGTGATCCAGCGCACCTGCGCGGCCATGAACGAGCTGAAAACCGACGACGTGGGCCAACTGCGTGCCGCCGGTGTGATCGACCTGCCGACGCTGCAGCGTTACATCAACTTCCATTACAGCGTGACGATTGACCTCTTTGGTGCCGACCAGTCCAGCAACGCAGCCATCTTCTACAGCTCGGGCCTGAAGGGCCGATACGAAGAAGGCAAGCGCACGGACGACCACATCCTCAAAGGGCAAACCTACAAGGTGCTGGAAGTGCAAAACGGCAGCTTGGTCGAGAAAGATGTGCCCATGCTCAACGCGCTCAACGAGGTGTTGCGCGACGACTTCATCACCGACTCCGTGGCCGGTGTGAACCGCTGGAACAAGGTGATCGAAAAGGCCGGTTTGCCGCAGCGCCTCACTGTGCCGCACAAGGCCTTCCACCGCAACATTGGCGCCTTGGCGGGTGTGAAGGTGGCGCCGGATGGCCGTGTGGTGAGCGAAGTCGAATGGGCGGCGAACGAGAAAAACTGGCTTCCGTCCAAAGAAGACCGTGCCTATGTGGCCAGCCTGATGGGCCGTGTGGTCGAGCCTGGCAAATTCGCCAACTGGATCGCGCCGCCGGCCCTGGGCATCAATCGCCAGCCTATTGACTTCGAATACGTGCGGTTTAATTGATGGCATGACGCGGGCTTTGCCCGCATGACCGCGTCACTGCGCGCCTTGATGACAAAATGAGGCAGATCATCATGGCGCGCCAGCGCAGTCATTGACGCCGCGTCGCGGCAAAATCATTTCGTCATCAGGCAAAACACAAAGCGGCGAGGAGACAAAATTATGAATGCCCTGGTACAAGGCCCGGTGCTCAAACAGCATCTGATCGACCCGGAGATCTGCATCCGCTGCAACACCTGCGAGGCGATCTGCCCGGTGGGCGCGATCACCCACGATTCGATGAATTACGTGGTGAAGGCGGACGTGTGCAATGGCTGCATGGACTGCATCTCGCCGTGTCCGACCGGTTCCATAGACAACTGGCGCCTGATGCCACTTGTCAAGACCTACAGCATTGAAGAACAGCTGAAGTGGGAGTCTCTGCCAGAAGAGTTGACGATTGACGCTTTGGCCGGGCTTGGCGTCTCAGAGGTCGATGTTGCCCAGGTTGCAGAAGCAGCGCCCGCTGCGGCTGCCGTTGACGCCACCGGCCAGGCCGCATTCAACTCGTCGGCCTACGGAGCCACCCAACCGCCGTGGTCCGCTGCCCACGCCTACACCAACCTGTATGGCCCCAAGGCGGCGGAAAAAACCATTGCTGCCACGGTAACGGGCAATGTGCGGGTCACCGAAGTTGGCAAGACCGCAGGCAGCGACTACGACACCCACCACATCGTGCTGGATTTCGGCAAGACGCCGTTTCCGGTGCTCGAAGGCCAGTCCATCGCCGTGTTGCCGCCCGGGCTGGATGCCAATGGCCGCGCGCACCACCCGCGCCAGTATTCCATCGCCAGCCCCAGGAATGGCGAACGGGCGGGTTACAACAACCTTTCCCTGACGATCAAGCGGGTGCTGGAAGACCACAGCGGCAAGCCGGTGCGCGGCGTTGCCAGCAACTACATGTGTGACTTGAAGGTGGGCGACAAGGTTGAGGTGATCGGACCGTTTGGCGCGAGTTTTTTGATGCCGAACCACCCCGCCAGCCACATCGTGATGATCTGCACCGGCACTGGCAGCGCGCCGATGCGGGCGATGACCGAGTGGCGCCGGCGATTGCGGGCGTCGGGCAAGTTTGAAGGCGGCAAGCTGATGCTGTTTTTCGGCGCCCGCACCAAGGAGGAGCTGCCGTATTTTGGCCCCTTGCAGAACCTGCCCAAGGACTTCATCAACATCGAATTCGCCTTTTCGCGCACGCCCGGCCAACCCAAGCGTTATGTACAAGACGCCCTGCGCGAACG
>JANMMR010000356.1:0-4930 GCA_031373455.1 Rhodoferax sp. | reverse complement strand
GGGCCTGGAAGACATCCCGCTGGTGCAAGACGTGTTGCCCGGTTTTGTGGCGGTCGGCTGGTTCTCGCTGTTGGGCCCCAAATCCATGCCTGGCGACGCGGCAGCCCGTGTCAATACTGACCTCAACGCCGTGCTGCGGATGCCCGATGTGGGCAGCAAGATGCGCGACATCAGCATGTTCCCGTCACCCAAAAACCTGGCAGACTCCAACGCCTTCATGAAGTCCGAAGTGGAGCGATGGGCCAAAGTGATCCAGAAGGTCGGCATTGAGCCGCAGTGAACGCTGATAACGCCGATACAGATCAATTCACGCAATGACAAACTTGCCAAGACCGGGCCGAGTGGCCAACAAAGTGGCTCTTATCAGCGGTGCCCTCGGTGGCATAGGCTCGGCCATCGCGCGCCGGCTGGGCCAGGAGGGCGCGCGCATCGCATTGGCCGACTTGCCCGGCGAAGCCCAGGCGGTCGCCAGCATTGCCGCGCTGGAAGCGCTCAAGGCAGAAGGCATCGACGCGATTCACGTTGAACTCGATGTGCGCATGGAAACCAGTTGGCAGATGGCCGTGGCGCAAACCGTGGCGCATTTCGGCCGCCTTGATGTGCTGGTCAACAACGCGGGCATCGGCCTGCCGCCGCCCGAATCGTTTGACCAGACGGAGTTTGCCGATTGGCGCAAGATCATGAGCGTGAACCTCGACGGCACCTTTTTGGGCATGCGGGAAGGTGTGCGCGCCATGAAAGACACCGGCGGCGGCTCCATCATCAACATCGGCTCGATCGCGGCTTACGTGGGTACACCCGGCGGCTCCTCCTACGGCGCGAGCAAAGGAGGTGTGCGCACACTCACCAAGCAAGCCGCGGTCCAATGCGCACGCAAGGGTTACAACATCCGCATCAATGCAGTTCACCCGAGTTACATCCGCACCGCCTTGACCGAAGGGGCCACGGTCAAACGGTTCGGCAAGGAAAACGCGATCCAGGCGCTCAAGGACCTGCACCCGTTTCAATGCCTGGGCGAGCCCGATGACGTGGCCTGGGCAGTGGTGTTTTTGGCCTCCGACGAGTCACGCCTGGTGAATGCGGCGGACTTGGTGGTGGACGGGGCGCTGTTGGCGAGTTGACTTTCGCACCCGGTTGATGTATTCTGTATACAGAGTACACGCATGCCCGCCCAACTTCTCAAGATTGACGCCGCGCCCGACCTGGTCGACCAAGTCTACCGCAGCCTGCTTGATGCCATCAGCGACGGCACCATGGCGCCGGGTTCGCGCATTGGGCAGGAGGACATCGCGGAGCAACTGGCGGTGTCGCGCCAGCCGGTGCTGCAGGCACTGCGCCTGTTGAAAAAAGACGGCTTCGTGTTGGATGCGCCGGGACGGGGCGTCCTCGTGGCTCCGCTGGACGTCGACTGGTTGGCCCAAATCTACCAGGTGCGCGGTGCGCTGGACGCTCTGGCGGCGCGCCTGGCCGCAGCCAAACGGGTCATTCTGGATCCGCGCCTCATCAGCCAGGGGCGTGCCGCAGCGCGCGCTGGCAAGGTCAAACCCATGATGGCGGCCGACGAGGCCTTTCATGGCGCCATTTACGCCGCCTCCGGCAACCCGATGATCGCCCAGAGCGCCCAATTGCACTGGCAACACATCCGCCGCGCCATGGGTGCGGTGCTGCAGGTGTCAACCATGCGCGAATCGATCTGGGACGAACACGAAGCCATCGCCACGGCCATAGGCAACGGTGACGAAAACAGGGCCGAAACCCTGATTCGCCAGCACGGCGTGGACGCCAGCCATAACCTGGCCCGACTGCTGAACCAAACCCTGATTGCAAAGACCCAAGGAGTATCCCGATGAACCTCACCCCCGATCAAAAAGCCCAATTCGACCGCGACGGTTATTTGTTTTTCCCCGGCCATTTCACGACGGCCGAAACCAAAAAACTGATCGACGAAGTGCCCGCCCTGTACGAGCGCCGCGAAGACTACAACGTGCGAGAAAAAGGCAAAGACGCGGTGCGCACCAACTTCGCTGCGCACATGTACAGCGAACCCTTTGCCCGCCTGGCGCGCCACCCGCGCATGATCCAGCCGGTAGAAGACTTACTCGGCGACAAGCTCTACATGCACCAGTTCAAGATCAACGGCAAGATGGCCTTTGAGGGCGACGTGTGGCAGTGGCACCAAGACTACGGCACCTGGCTCAATGACGACATGATGCCCACCGAGCGCGCCATGAACATCGCCATCTTTCTGGACGACGTGAACGAGCACAACGGCCCGCTGATGTTCATCCCCGGCAGCCACAAAAAGGGCGTGGTCGAGGCCAAACACGACCTCACCACCACCAGTTACCCGCTGTGGACGGTAGACAACGACCTGATCCGCCAACTGGTGCAGCGCGCAGGCGGCAAAAATGGCGGCATCGTGTCGCCCAAGGGCCCGGCCGGGTCGATGATCCTGTTCCACTCCTGCCTGGTGCACGCGTCCGGCAGCAACCTGTCGCCGTTCAACCGTGTGGCCGTTTACCTGAGCCTGTGCGCCGTGAGCAACCACATCCGGCGCCACAAGCGGCCCGAGTTCATCGCCCACCGCGACTTCACGCCGATTGAGTGTTTGCCCGATGACTGCCTGGTGAAGGACTACCCGGTCGATTTGCCGTGGAAAGATGGCGTGCCGGCCGCGGCCATGCAAACATCGATGGAAGAAATCGTGCCGATGAAGAAAGCCGCCTGATGAATCTGTATTCCAAACTCCAGCAACGCGCGGCCGACAACAAGCCGGTGCGGATCGGCTTGATCGGCGCCGGCAAATTCGGCTCGATGTACCTCGCGCAAATTCCGCGCACGCCCGGCGTGCATTTGGTGGCGATTGCCGACCTGAATCCCGAGGCTGCGCGCGTCAATTTGGCGCGCGTTGGATGGAATGAAGCCTCAAGTCATGCAAAATCGGCGCAGGAAGCTATTAAAACAGGAGCAACATGGATCACCGATGACTGGCAGTCGGTGGTCACTCACCCTCAGATCGACATCGTCGTCGAGTGCACCGGCAACCCGGTGGCCGCTGTTGAACACTGTTTGCTGGCTTTTAAACATGGCAAACACGTGGTCAACGTCACCGTAGAGGCAGACGCGTTTTGTGGCCCATTGCTGGCGCGCAAAGCCGCAGATGCCGGCGTGGTCTATTCACTCGCCTTTGGCGACCAGCCGGCGTTGATTTGTGACCTGGTGGATTGGGCACGCACCTGCGGTTTCCCCGTGGTCGCGGCGGGCCGTGGCCACAAATGGCTGCCGCATTTTTGCGAATCGACACCCGACACCGTGTGGGGCAACTACGGCTTGACCCCAGAGCAGGCACTGCGCGGCGGCCTGAATCCAAAGATGTTCAACAGTTTTCTCGATGGCTCTAAGCCGTCCATCGAATCGACAGCGGTAGCCAACGCCACCGGCCTCACCGTGCCCAGCAACGGCCTGTTGTACCCACCTGCGAGCGTGGAGGACATTCCGTTTGTCACGCGCCCGATTTCCGAAGGCGGCGTGTTGGAGCGCAAAGGTATGGTCGAGGTGATCTCGTCGCTCGAAGCCAATGGCCGCAAGATTCCGTATGACATTCGCATGGGCGTGTGGGTCACTGTAGAAGGCGAGACCGACTACATCCGCAACTGTTTTGAGGAGTACAACGCCCATACCGACCCAAGCGGGCGGTATTTCACCCTGTACAAGCGATGGCACCTGATCGGTCTTGAAGTTGGGGTTTCGGTCGCGTCCGTCGCGCTGCGCGGCGAGCCCACGGGCGTGGCCACCTGCTGGAATGCCGACGTGGTGGCCACGGCCAAAAAGGACCTGAAACCCGGCGACATGCTCGACGGCGAAGGGGGTTACACGGTGTGGGGAAAATTGTTGCCGGCCGACACCTCTGCCAAGCTTGGGGGCCTTCCCTTGGGCCTCGCCCATCAGGTCAAAGTGATTCGCCCCGTCAAAAAAGGCCAAAGCCTGAGTTGGGCCGACGTGGCGATGGACACCGCCACCGATGCCTACAAGGTGCGCCGGGAAATGGAAGCGATGTTTGCACCCGCCGAAGCGCTGAAAAAAGCCGCCTGATTCAGTTGACGGGCACGGCCAGGTACTTGTCAACCGTCTCGAGAAATGTCCGCACGTCCAGCGGTTTGGTGAGGTAGGCGTCCAGCCCCACTGTGCCGCCTTTCTCGATGTCGCGCGGAATGGCATTGGCGGTTACCGCCACGATCGGAATGTTTTTCGTCCGGCTGTAGGTCTTGAGCACATCGAGTACCTGGTAGCCGTCCATGCCGGGCATGTTGATGTCCAGCAGGATCAGGTCCGGTTTTTGTGCCAGGGCAATTTGAATACCCAGCCCCGGCGTGGGTGCCGTGATCACTTCAATATTCGGGCGCTTCGCCAGGATTTGTGTGATCAGGCGCAGGTTGACCGGGTTGTCGTCGATGCACAACACGTGGAAGCGCGTACCGTCAGGTTCCGGCTGGGCGCTGGGCAGTTCGGGCTCCAGCAACTCTTCAACGGTATCCGAGGCATGTTGCGGCAACTCAAACCAAAACTCCGTTCCGACGCCCAACTGGCTTTGCACGCCGACTTCACCGCCCATCAGAACCACCAGTTGTTGGGTAATGCTCAAACCGATGCCGGCGCCCTCACCTTCCTTTTGCCCTTTGCTGGCACGGTTGAACGGTTTGAACGCGTCCTTAAGCCGTTCTGCTGCGAGGCCAGGCCCGGTGTCGCGCACTTCAACGCGCACGCGGGCCGGCGCCTGGAGTGTCACCCGGATGCCGATTTCCCCCTTCACGCGGTTGTATTTGATCGCATTGGTCAACAGGTTCAGCAGCACCTGCTTAAGGCGGATGCGATCAGCCAAGACCAATACGCCTGCTGGCACCTTCTTGTGCACCACCAACTCCCGCGCCAC
>JANMMR010000310.1:0-5366 GCA_031373455.1 Rhodoferax sp. | reverse complement strand
CAACGGTGTGCCCTGGCTGCGTTCCATCGAGTCCGAATCAATCACCGGCCTGTCGTCCATTGAAATGTTTTTTGCGCCGGGCACTGACTTGCTCAAGGCGCGCCAAATGGTGCAGGAGCGGCTGGTTCAGGCGCATGCGCTCCCCAACGTGTCGAGCCCGCCGATCCTGATGCAGCCGGTGTCATCGGCGAGCCGGATCATGAACATTGGTTTGAGTTCGAAAACTGTGTCCTTGATTGACATGTCGGTGCAGGCGCGCTGGAACATCGTGCCGCGCCTGGTCGGTGTGCCGGGTGTGGCCAACGTGTCAGTGTGGGGCCTTCGCAACCGGCAGTTGCAGGTGCAAATCGACCCGGCCCGGCTGCACAGCAAGGGCGTTACGCTCGAGCAGATCGTGAAAACTGCGGGCGAGTCCGTTTGGGCCTCGCCGTTGACTTTTTTGAATTCGTCCACCCCGGGCTCCGGCGGCTTCATTGACACACCCAACCAAAGGCTTGGCGTGCGGCACATTTCTCCCACCATTTCGGCCGAGAGTTTTGCCAAGGTTCCGGTGTTCGGCACGTCGGTGTCACTGGGTGAAGTGACCACGGTGGTTGAAGACAGCCAGCCGCTCATCGGCGACGCGATCCTGAAAGGTGGTCCCGGGCTGATGCTGGTGGTGGAGAAGTTTCCCGGTGCCAATACGCTGGAGGTGACACGCGGTGTGGAAAAGGCGCTCGCAGAACTGCAGCAAGGCATGAAGGGCATCGAGGTGGACACCTCGATTTACCGCCCGGCCAGTTTCATTGAGCGCGCCGAAAAAAACCTGGCGATCGCGATTGCGCTGGCCTACCTGTTCTTGCTCGTGGCCTTGTTCACCCTCATGGGCAGCTGGCGCGCGGCGCTGGTGGCAGCGTTGGTGGTTCCGCTGTCGTTGTTCTCGGCCGGTCTGGTCTTGCACCAGCGTGGCGTCAACCTCAACATGATGGTGGTGGCTGGCCTGTTGCTGGCCATTGTCGTGGTGGTTGATGACGCCATCCACGATATGGGGAACATCCTTCGCAGGCTGCGCCTGGCGCCTGACAGCGCAAAGCCCGGATCCTCTGCTGCCTTGATCATGGCTGCAATTATGGAAGTGCGGCGTCCCATGGTGTTTGCCACGATCATCATATTGCTTGCCACCGTGCCGGTATTTTTCATGAGTGGCGCCTCGGCCGCCTTTTTTGAGCCGTTGGCGTCGTCGTACCTGTTGGCAGTAGTCGCGTCGATGGTGGTGGCCCTCATCGCGACACCAGCGCTGGCGGTGGTGTTGCTGGACGGCTCCCAGAACCCTGGCGGGAACGGTACTGGGCTGGTGGACCGCCTACACGGGGCCTACGAGCGGGTGGCCACGGGCACCGTGCGATGGGCCATGCCTGCCATGATTGTCGGGCTGGTTTCGATACCAGCCGCATACCTGATCCTTACGCAGATGGAGCGTTCGCTGGTACCGAGCTTCAAGGAAACCGATGTGCTGATCGAGTGGACGGGTGCCACGGGCACATCGCTGACCGCCATGAACCGGTCGACAAGCGCTCTGATCAAGGATTTGCGCGCCATCAAGGGGGTGCGCAATGCAGCGGCTCACGTCGGCCGGGCGGTCCTCTCGGATGACGCCAAGGACGTCAACTCGGCGGAAATCTGGGTGAGCATCGATCCGGCGGCGGACTATGACGACACCATGGACGCCATGCGGGACGCCATCACCCAATACCCTGGCATGGCAGGTGAACTCACGACCTTCCTCTCCAAGCAGCTCAGGGGTGCCATCACCGGCGCGGACGACCAGCTCACGGTGCGGGTGTATGGCCATGACGTCGGCATCATCCGCGCCAAAGCGGAAGAAATCCGGGGCGTGTTGTCAAAAATTGAGGGTATCCAGAATGCCCGCACAGAAGTACCCGAGGACAAAACGACCATCGAAGTCAAGGTGGACCTCGAAAAAGCCCGGGCTTACGGTCTCAAGCCCGGCGACGTGCGCCGCGCCGCATCGACTATGGTGGCCGGCATCACGGTGGGTGCCTTGTTCGAAGACCAGAAGGTATTCGACGTGGTGGTTTGGGGCGTGCCTGAGGTGCGGGCCAACCTGGCCACCATCCGCGACCTGCTGATTGACGTTGAAACCCCCAAAGGCACGCAGGTGCGGCTGGCCGATGTCGCCGACGTGAACACGGTCTCGGCGCCGGGCGTGATCCGCCGTCATGGTGTGTCCCGGCGCATCGATATTTCGGCGGATGTGAATGAAGACTTCGACCTCGGAACGGTATCACGCGAGGCGGCCCGCCGCATCAAGGAAGTCACGTTCCCGTTTGAATACCATGCCCAGGTGCTGGGTGAACATTTCTCCCGCCGGGCCACGCTCAAATCGCTGAGCAGCTACCTGGCGGGCGCTGCGCTGGTCGCCTTCCTGGTGCTGCAGGCAGCGCTCGGAAGCTGGCGGCTGGCGTTGTTGTCAATTCTGAGCGTGCCGCTGACGGTGCTGGGCTGCCTGGTGGCGGTGGCCATCGGTGGCGGTGAATTTACGCTGGGTTCGCTTCTGGGCATTGCAGGCGCGATGGCGCTTTCTGCCCGCAATGGCATTCTGCTGGTGCGCCATTTCCATCACCTGGAAAAGGGCGCGGGCGAACCTTTTGGTGCTGCTCTGGTTTTGCGGGGTGTGCGCGAGCGCTTCATGCCTATCGCCGCCAGCGCAGTGGCGCTGGTTTTGTTCTTCCTGCCGTTTGTCGTGATGGGCAATACCGCAGGCCTTGAAATCGTTCATCCCATGGCGGTGGCAGCCCTTGGCGGCATCCTGGCATCAACTCTGATTGCGCTGGCGGTTGTCCCGGCTTTGTATGTGAAATTTGGTTCGGGTGCTGCGGCTGCATCCGGGCTGGATCTGAACCCCGCTGGTGTGTGACCCCTGTTGACGCGTCAAACCGTAAAGGAGACCCAATGCGCAAACAAATCCAACCGATCGTCAGGGCCTTGGCTGGAGCCACACTGCTGATGGTTTCCAACATGGCAGTAGCAGCCGGCGACGGAGCCTCCCCGGGCAAGAAAGACCGGCCCGCCAGGGTCGAAGCCATCGAGGGATCAAAAGTCAAACGGGTCACGGTGACGGAGAAGGCGGCCAAACGGCTGGATATCCAGACGGGTGAGGTCGCCAAAGATGGTTCCGGGCAATTGAGCGCGCCCTATGCGTCAATCGTCTATGACATCAGCGGCGGCACCTGGGTCTACACGGTTCCGCAGGCGCTGACATTTGTGCGGCACAGCGTGGTGGTGCAGGGCATCAAGGGCGAAAAGGCTTTCCTGAAAGAAGGGCCCGTGCCAGGCACGAAGATTGTCACGGTTGGCGTTGCCGAGTTGTACGGCGCGGAAAAAGGCGTAGGGCACTAAAGCCGGGCGTTGTTGCTTCAGGAGGGAACAGCCATGATGCGATGGATTGTCGAATCGAGCTTGCGGTTTCGTTTCGTCTTTGTGGCGATAGGCGTGGTGTTGGTCTACTTGGGCTCGCTGCGTTTTCAACAACTCCCAATTGACGTTTTTCCGGAATTCGCGCCAACCAAAGTTGAAATCCAGACCATTTGTCTGGGCCTGTCTCCTGCTGAGGTGGAGTCCCTCGTCACGGTGCCGCTGGAGAACGCGCTCAGCGGCATTCCGGGCATGGCGCAGTTGCGCTCCAAATCGGTGTCTGACCTGTCTTCGGTGGTGATGATCTTCAAGCCGGGTGTGGACGAGTTGCAAGCGCGCCAGCTGGTCACTGAGCGCGTGGCGATCGCCACCTCGACGCTGCCGACCTGGGCCGCGCCGCCGCACATGATGCCGCCGCTGTCCTCCACTAGCCGGGTGATGAAGATTGGTGTGACGTCCAAAGACAAGTCTGTGATGGACCTGTCGATGCTGGCCTACTGGACAATTCGGGCCCGCCTGCTGGGTGTGCCGGGGGTGGCAAACATCGCCATTTGGGGTGAACAGCTCAAGATGCTTCAGGTGGTCGTCGATCCGGAGAAGCTGGCCACACTCGGTGTGACGCTGGATGAAGTGCAGGAAGAAGTCTCGGATGCGCTGGACGTGGGTCTGTTGCGTTACTCCAAGGGCGCGCACATTGGCACCGGCGGCTTCATAGACACCCCCAACCAGCGCATGGAAGTGCTGCATACGTCCTCCGGCCAAACGCCAGAGACCTTGGCGCTGGTGCCGATCAAACTGCGTGATGGCAAGCCGCTGCTGTTGGGGGACGTTGCGAAAATCGTGTACGCACCGCCCGACATGATTGGCGACGCGGTCATCAACGACGGCCCTGGCCTGATGCTCATCGTGGAGAAATTCCCATGGGGCAACACGCTGGAAGTGACACGTGGCGTGGAGTCGGCGCTGGACGCGATGAAACCCGGTCTGCCGGGGGTGGATATCGACACCAAGATTTTCCGGCCGGCTACCTTCATCGAGGATTCGATCACCAACCTCTCCCACGCCCTGTTTTTGGGGTGCATTCTGGTGATCGTGATTCTGGTAGCGTTTCTCTATGACGTGCGGGCGGCATTGATTGCGATCGTCGCGATTCCGCTGTCACTGCTGGCTGGCGGACTGGTTATGTTTCTGGCCGGCGCGTCGGTCAACACCATGGTATTGGCTGGTTTTGTCATCGCGCTCGGAGGTGTCGTGGACGACGCCATTATTGGCATCGAAAATATCATGCGACGGCTGCGCCAACATCGCAAGGAACGCGGAAGTCAATCCACGGCGAGTGTGATTCTCGAGGCAACGATGGAGGTGCGCACGCCAATTCTCTACGCCACCTTGATCATCGTGTTGGCGGTGTTGCCGGTGTTCTTCATGGAAGGCCTTTCGGGCGCGTTCTTCAAGCCACTGGCAACGGCCTACGTGCTTGCAATGCTGGCCTCAATGCTGGTCGCCGTGACGGTCACACCCGCCTTGAGTTTGATCATGCTGCGCAACGCCCCGCTCCAGGGGCGGGAGTCCCCGCTGGTCAAGTGGCTGGTGCTGGGTTACGGGAAACTTCTGGAAAAGACGACGCGAACGCCGCGCCCCTCCTACATCGCCGTGGCCGTGGTTACGCTGGCTGGTTTCGCGATGTGGCCACTGCTCGGACACTCCTTGTTGCCAGATTTCAAGGAGCGCGATTTTCTGATGCATTGGGTGACAGAGCCCAGCACCTCGCACCCGGAGATGGTGCGCATCACGACACGCGCCAGCAAGGAATTGCGCGCCATTCCGGGCGTGCGCAACTTCGGCGCCCACATCGGGCAGGCGTTCCTCGCCGACGAGGTCTACGGTGTGTATTTCGGCGAAAACTGGATCAGCGTGGACCCGAAGGTGGACTACGACCAGGCGGTGGCGGC
>JANMMR010000297.1:0-1560 GCA_031373455.1 Rhodoferax sp. | reverse complement strand
CCCGCCACCGGCAAGGCGCCTGACGTATCGCGCCACACCGCTTCACTCAGGTCGGCCCGCAGCCGGGTTTTCACGTCGTCTACCGACGCGAATGGCGTGTTGTTGAAACTGTTGAGGTAGAGCTTGAGCGATTTGCTCTCGATGATGTTCAGCGTCTCGCACGGCACCGTGAAATGGGCCAGCGCCACTTGCGGCTTGCCACGCGGGTTGAGCCAGGCCAATTCGTAGGCCGTCCACATGTCGGCACCAAAAAACGGCACGCGGCCGTGAATGCCGATCTCGGCGCGTTTGGGCGCGCGCGGGATAGGGTACAGCAGCGAGGTGTCGTAATGGTCGACGTAGGCCGACGCCTTGCCCAGTTGCGACTCTGCGGGGGAATTCATGGCGGGTTCACGGCTAATTTACAGATATTGCCCGCACCTCACGCAGCATGGCTGCCCAAGTGGCTCAGCAGCGGCGGCAGCAGGTGCTCCACCACGCCGGGCGCGAGATCATGCCCCATGCCATCAATGCCCACCAGCGTGGCGCCGGGGATGCGCCGCGCTGTGTCTTCGCCGCAGGCAAACGGCACCAGCGGATCGGCTTTGCCGTGCAGCACCAGCGTTGGCGACTGGATGTTTTTGAGCTCGTTGGCGCGGGTGGTGTCGGCAATGATGGCGAGTGTCTGGCGCGACGGCCCCTGCGGCTGCGAGCCGCGCCGGATGCCAAACTGGATGCGCTCGCGCAGTTCACTCTCGACCACCGGAAAAGCCGGGCTGGCGATCAGCTTGAAAAAGTTGAGGTAGTAGTTGACGAGCGCCTCGTGCGGCGCGTTGCCGGGGCGCCGCAGCAGCGCCCGCACCACCTCGGGCCGGGCCGCAGGCAAACCGCGCGCACCGCTGCTGCTCATGATGGAGGTGAGGCTCAGCACACGCTCGGGTGCGGCCAACGCCACACGCTGGGCGATCATGCCGCCCATGCTCACACCCACAATATGCGCGCGCTGCACCTTGAGCGCGTCGAGCACACCCAGCGCGTCGGCGGCCATGTCGTGCAGGCGGTAGGGCGAATGGATGGGCAGGCCCAGCCGGTATTTGAGCGCAGCCCACACCAGGTTCGGGTTGCCCAGCGCGTCAAAATTTTGCGACAGGCCGATGTCGCGGTTGTCGTGGCGGATGACGCGGTAACCCGCTGCCACCAGCGCGTTGACCAGCGCCGGCGGCCAGGCGACGAGCTGCATGCCCAGCCCCATGATGAGCATCACCACCGGCCGCTCCACGCCCTGCTGGTTCAGCCCGGCGCCGCTGTCTTCGACGTCGATGCGGATGCCATTTGCTATTATTTTCATAGCTATAAATCTATATATTACGTGACTTCACTGTCGATTTTTTAATAAACTTTTCCCTGAAAGCCGAAAAATAAACCAAACGTACCCCAATTGGGGTTTATAGGCGTCTTGCGGCGGAACAACGATTCCGAGACCAATTTGTATAAATCTCGGTTGTTGAACTGCTCTCCCAAAGAGAATCGAGATCATTGCATTATTTTCGGTATCTGTACTATTCCTGCAACATTGCAAGT
>JANMMR010000291.1:0-8939 GCA_031373455.1 Rhodoferax sp. | reverse complement strand
AAGGAAAGCCCCGTCAAGCCAGACGCGAAAGCGCTGGCCGAGTGGTGGGTCACGATCGAGGCTTGGCGCAAGAAAGATTGCCTCAAATACAGCATGGGCAAGGGCGACACCATCAAGCCCCAGCACGTGGTTGAAACCCTGTGGAACCTCACTAAAGGCACTGACACCTACATCACTTCCGATGTCGGCCAGCACCAGATGTGGGCGGCGCAGTATTACCGGTTTGACGAACCGCGCCGATGGATCAACTCCGGCGGCCTTGGAACCATGGGCGTGGGCATTCCCTACGCGATGGGTATCAAACTCGCCAAGCCCGACGCCGAGGTGTTTTGCATCACCGGCGAAGGCTCGGTGCAGATGTGCATCCAGGAACTCTCCACCTGCCTGCAGTACAACACGCCGATCAAGATCGTCTCGCTCAACAACCGTTATTTGGGCATGGTGCGCCAGTGGCAGGAGATTGACTACGAAGGCCGCTACAGCCACAGCTACATGGACGCATTGCCCAATTTCGTGAAACTCGCCGAGGCCTATGGCCACGTGGGCATGTTGATCGAAAAGCCGGGCGACGTGGAAGGCGCGCTGCGCGAGGCGCGCAAGCTCAAGGACCGCACGGTTTTCATGGATTTCCGCACCGACCCGACAGAAAACGTCTTCCCGATGGTGAAGGCCGGGCAAGGCATTACGGAAATGTTATTGGGAAGTGAAGATTTATAATTTTTTACCTACCAAGTCACGGATAATATAGATTTATTGCTATTAATTTAGTACTAAAAATATATATTATTTAATCAAAATAAATGTTGAAATAGTAATTCAACGAATTTAAGACGAATCTATTGCCCGCCGAGCCTGGCACTTACCGGTGTCAGGGGAGGGCGGCGAAAAGAGGAATCGACTCACATGAAACACATCATTGCAGTTTTGGTGGAAAACGAGCCCGGCGCTCTTTCCCGCGTGGTTGGGCTGTTTTCGGCCCGTGGTTACAACATTGAGTCGCTCACCGTGGCCCCTACGGAAGACCCCACGCTCTCGCGCATGACGATCCAGACTTCCGGCTCGGACGACGTGATCGAACAGATCACCAAACACCTGAACCGGCTGATCGAAGTCGTCAAGGTGGTCGATTTGACCGAAGGCGCCTACATCGAGCGCGAGCTGATGATGGTCAAGGTGCGTGCCGTCGGCAAGGAGCGTGAAGAGATGAAACGCATGGCCGACATCTTCCGCGGCCGCATCATCGACGTCACCGAAAAAAGCTACACCATCGAGTTGACTGGCGACCAGTCGAAAAACGACGCGTTTTTGACCGCCATTGAACGCGGTGCGATTCTGGAGACGGTCCGCACGGGTTCTTCAGGCATCGGCCGCGGCGAGCGCATCCTCAGAGTTTGATTTCAGCAGTTTTAACAACGGTTTTTATAGGAGAAGAAATTGAAAGTTTTTTACGACAAAGATTGTGATCTGAGCCTGATCAAGGGCAAAACCGTGGCCATCATTGGTTACGGCTCACAGGGCCACGCACACGCACAGAACCTGAACGACAGCGGCGTCAAAGTCATCGTCGGTCTGCGCAAGGGCGGCGCTTCATGGGACAAAGTTGGCAAGGCCGGCTTGAAGGTTGCTGAAGTGGCTGACGCGGTGAAACAGGCCGATGTGGTCATGATCTTGTTGCCCGACGAACAAATCGGCACCGTCTACACCAATGACGTCGCCCCCAACATCAAGCAAGGCGCGTCTCTCGTGTTCGCCCACGGCTTCAACGTGCATTACGGCCTGGTGACGCCGCGTGCCGACCTCGACGTGTGGATGGTCGCGCCCAAGGCGCCCGGCCACACCGTTCGCGGCACCTACGTGCAAGGCGGCGGCGTGCCCCACCTTATAGCCATCCACCAGGACAAATCCGGCCGCACGCGCGACCTGGCCTTGAGCTACGCGATGGCCAACGGCGGCGGCAAAGCCGGCATCATTGAAACCAACTTCCGCGAAGAGACCGAGACCGATTTGTTCGGTGAGCAAGTCGTTTTGTGCGGCGGCACCGTCGAGCTGATCAAGGCCGGTTTCGAAACCCTGGTCGAAGCCGGTTACGCGCCTGAAATGGCTTACTTCGAATGCCTGCACGAGTTGAAGCTGATTGTGGACATGATCTATGAAGGCGGCATCGCCAACATGAACTACTCCATCAGCAACAACGCGGAATACGGCGAATACGTCTCCGGTCCGCGGATCATCACCGACGAAACCAAGAAGGTCATGAAGCAGGTCTTGAAAGACATCCAGACCGGCGAATACGCCAAGAGTTTCATCATGGAAAACAAGGCCGGCGCGCCCACGCTGCTGTCCAAGCGCCGCCTGATGGGCGAGCACCAGATCGAAGTGGTCGGTGCGAAGCTGCGCGCCATGATGCCGTGGATCGCCAAAAACAAGCTGGTCGATCAGACCCGCAACTAAAAGCAAGCCACGACCGCCGCCGGATTCCCTTCGGCGCTGTAAGACAAGAAGCCACTTCGGTGGCTTTTTGTCTTTTTTCAAAGGAGGCGGGAGTATATTCAGCCCAGACAACAAGAGGCCCCATTCATGCACGACGGAATCGAATCAGACACCCTCTCGAACGACGGCATTGTGGTGCGCAAGCGCCGCAAGGGCATCTACATCCTGCCGAATCTGTTCACGCTGGCAGGCTTGTTTGGCGGTTTTTATGCCGTAGTGATGGCCGTGAATGGCGAGTTCGACAAAGCCGCCATTGGCGTGTTTCTGGCCATGGTGCTCGACAGCCTGGACGGCCGCGTCGCGCGCATGACCAACACCCAAAGCGCCTTCGGCGAGCAGATGGATTCGCTCTCCGACATGGTCTCGTTTGGCGCGGCGCCGGCGCTCATCTGCTACATCTGGGCACTGCAGGGCCTGGGCCGCTGGGGCTGGCTGGCAGCGTTTGTTTACTGCGCCTGCGCCGCATTGCGCCTGGCGCGTTTCAACGTGAACACCGGCGTGGTCGACAAGCGTTATTTCCAGGGCTTGCCGTCTCCGGCGGCAGCGGCTCTGGTGGCCGGCTTCATCTGGCTCATGACCGACCTGGGCTTTGACGGCGCTGACAAGCTGTGGGGCATTTCCATCCCGTGGATCACGTTTGCCATGGCGCTGTACAGTGGCCTGACGATGGTCACCAACGTGCCGTTTTACAGCTTCAAGGATTTGAGCATGAAGAAAAGCGTGCCTTTTGCGGTGTTGGTGTTGATCGCACTGGGCATCGCCGTGATCAACATCGACCCGCCGATCGTGCTGTTTGGCGTCTTCGTGGCGTACGGCCTGAGCGGTTATCTCATCTACGGCTGGCGCAAGGCCAAAGGGCAGCAAACCAGCGTGATCGCCACCTCGACCGACGAGCCCGATGAGCGGGGCTTGCATTGAGCGGGGGTGCCATCGGTAAATTCCATGCTATATTTGCACCCATGAACCGAATTCTGCTGGCCCTACTGCTATCCCCCAACGGGCGGAGACGGTAGCGCGCGCATTTCTCGCTTTACCCCTCAATCGGCCCGTCTGCACCAGCAACGGGCCGTTTTTCTTTGTGCTGAAATTTTTGTCAAACTTATCAGGAGTGACCCATGACCGACAAACTCATCATTTTTGACACCACCTTGCGTGACGGCGAGCAGTCACCGGGCGCTTCGATGACGCGTGACGAAAAGCTGCGCATTGCGCGCCAGCTGGAACGGCTCAAGGTCGATGTGATCGAAGCCGGTTTTGCCGCGAGCTCGAACGGCGATTTTGAATGTGTGAAGGCGATTTCTGGCGTCATCAAGGACAGCATCGTGTGTTCACTCGCGCGCGCCAACGACCGCGACATTTCGCAGGCGGCGGCGGCGCTTAAAGGCGCACAACGCGCGCGCATCCATACCTTCATCGCCACCAGCGCCCTGCACATGGAAAAGAAGTTGCGCATGACGCCCGAGCAGGTATTGGAGCAATCCATCCAGTCGGTGCGGTTTGCCCGCAATTTGTGCGCTGACGTGGAGTTCAGCCCCGAAGACGGGTACCGCAGCGACATGGACTTTTTGTGCCGTGTGCTCGAAGCCGTCATCAAAGAGGGCGCGACCACGCTGAACATTCCCGACACCGTGGGTTATGCCGTGCCGGAGCTTTACGGCAATTTCATCAAGACCTTGCGCGAACGTGTGCCCAACAGCGACAAAGTGGTGTGGAGCGTGCATTGCCATAACGACCTGGGTATGGCGGTGGCCAATTCGCTCGCCGGCGTGATGTTGGGCGGCGCGCGCCAGGTGGAGTGCACCATCAATGGCCTGGGTGAACGCGCGGGCAACTGTTCGCTCGAAGAAATCGTCATGGCGGTCAAAACCCGGAGGGACTATTTCAAGCTCGACCTGAACATCGACACCACACAAATCGTGCCGGCCAGCAAGATGGTGAGCCAGACCACCGGTTTTGTGGTGCAGCCAAACAAGGCGGTGGTGGGCGCCAATGCGTTTGCCCACGCCAGCGGCATCCACCAGGATGGCGTGTTGAAGGCCCGTGACACCTACGAGATCATGCGCGCCGAAGACGTGGGTTGGGCTGCCAACAAAATCGTGTTGGGAAAACTCAGCGGCCGCAATGCCTTCAAGGCGCGCTTGAATGATTTGGGCGTTCAGATGGAGTCGGAGGCCGACATCAACACCGCGTTTGCCCGATTCAAGGAATTAGCCGATAAAAAATCCGAAATATTTGACGAAGACATCCTGGCGCTGGTAAGCGACGAAAGCGTGACGCACGAGAAGGAGCACTACGGTTTTGTTTCACTGAGCCAACGCAGCGAAACCGGGGAGCGGCCCCACGCCAACGTTGTGATCACTGTAGGAGGCAAAGAGATTCGCGGAGAGTCTGACGGCAACGGGCCGGTGGACGCTTCGCTCAAGGCTATCGAGGCGCACGTCAAAAGCGGTGCCGAGATGGTGCTGTATTCGGTCAACGCCATCAGCGGATCGACCGAATCTCAGGGCGAAGTGACGGTGCGGCTGCAATCCAGCGGCCGCATCGTCAACGGCGTCGGGGCTGATCCCGACATCGTGGTCGCCAGCGCCAAGGCATATCTGAGTGCCCTCAACAAGTTACACAGCAAAGCTGATCGGGTTGCTGCGCAAGGCTAAGGGGGATATGGGGTTTACCCGCGTTTGTGACCTTTCTGTTGAGATAAGCCGTCCAAGTGCTTGATTCAATGTAACTTTGCTGGATAAACTGTGTCACCTCTGTGAAAATAGAGGTCCATGGTTTATTCATCTGTCAGCTTGTTGCGTTGGGAAACACCTTGAATCGGCTTCAATCTGCGTTTGCGTTCGTCCTCCTTGCCCTGTCGGTCAGCCTGGCTGGGCTGCACAGTGCAAGCGCAGCCTCTTCACGTGTTTCAGCCAAATCGGCCAGTGCGGCCAAGGCGCAAAAGCAAAAAATTGGCAGATCCAGCAGCAAATCCATCACCAAGACCAAACGCAAAGGTGCGACAAAAGTGGTCGTGGTGCCAGCCAGGCCGTCTTTTGGTGAATTGGCTGGCCTGCACGGCAGCGCCGACGCGCTTGATTTGAAATCCAGCGTGGCGCTGGTGATGGACCAGGACACCCACGAAGTCCTGTTCAGCAAGAACGAGCAGGCGATCTTGCCCATCGCGTCTTTGACCAAGCTGATGACCGGCTTGGTGGTTTCCGAGGCTCGTTTGCCGGCAGACGAAATCATCACCATCTCGCAGGAAGATGTTGACACCGAAAAGGGCAGCCGCTCGCGCCTCAAAGTGGGTACCGAGTTGAGCCGGGGCGAATTGCTGCACCTGGCCTTGATGTCCAGTGAAAACCGTGCAGCACATGCACTGGGCCGCAGTTTCCCGGGCGGTATGCCAGCCTTTGTCAAACAGATGAATGCCAAGGCCAAACTTCTGGGCATGAGCGATACCAAATACGTTGAGCCCACCGGCCTTTCCAGCAAAAACCAGTCAAGCGCCCGTGATCTCGCCAATTTGGTGAATGTGGCGCATGGCGACTCTCTGCTGCGGGAATACTCAACGTCACCCGGATACCTGGTGGCCGTTGGCAACCGCAACGTGCAGTTCAACAACACCAATCGCCTGGTCCACAACCCGACCTGGGACATTGGCCTGCAAAAAACCGGCTATATCTCAGAAGCCGGTCGATGCCTCGTCATGCAGACCAAGGTGGCCGGGCGCAAGCTGATCATGGTGTTTCTGGATTCAGCGGGCAAGCTGAGCCGCTTGGGCGATGCGGAGCGTGTGCGCCGCTGGGTGGAGTCGTCACCGCTGGTTGCTCCGGCTGCCACGCCTGTGTCAGCGATTCAGGCCAACCCGAAATCCTAAAGACGTTGATATCTCGTTGACGGTGGCCTGAAGCTTCGGCAACCAGGCCTCGTCGAGCCGGCTGGTGGGCGCTGAAATTGACAGCCCTGCCACCAGCTTGGATTGGTCGTCGTATATGCCTGCGGCCATGCAGCGCACACCCAGTTCCAACTCTTCATTGTCCTGCGCGTTGCCGCTTTGGCGCACCCGCGCGAGTTCCCGCTCCAAAGTGGCCAACTGCGTGATGCTGTTTTTGGTGTGCCCGGTAAGCCCTGTGCGCGTGGCGTAGGCGCGCAGCCGCTGCTGGTCGTCTGCTGCCAGAAACAGCTTGCCGACGGATGTCAAATGCAGCGGGGCGCGTGCGCCAATCGCCCGCACCACCTGCATGCCCGAGCGCTCGCTGAATGCCCGTTCGATGTAAACGATTTCGTCGCCCTGGCGCAGGCTCAAATTGACCGGCTGCTGTATCAGGCGGTGCAGTTCCCGCATCGGGCCCAATGCCGCATCACGCACACTCAGGCGGCCCTTGACCAAATTGCCCAGCTCAAGCAAACGCATGCCCAGGCGGTAGGTCCCCGATTGCGGCCGGTCCACGAAACGGCCAATCGCCAGGTCGTTCAGGATGCGGTGGGTGGTGGACAAATGCAAACCGGTTTTTTCGCTGATTTCCTTCAGGCTGATGGCCTCTTCGCGCGAAGCGAGAACGTCGATCAGGGCAAACATGCGTTCAATGACCTGAACGGTCGGCACGGCGGGAATCGAATCGTCTTTCTTCTTCATGGCTCATTTCCAAAATGGAAATATAGATTTTACCATGTGAAATAAATGACGTGCTTCTCTGCCGGCCACAGGCATGGCTTCAAGGCGTCACTGGGTCAGGCCGCTCGCTGCCACTCATTGGCCACCAGCAGCTCGTGCGGCTTGAAGCGGGCCTTGT
Source organism: Rhodoferax sp. (assembly GCA_031373455.1). Lineage (GTDB taxonomy): Bacteria > Pseudomonadota > Gammaproteobacteria > Burkholderiales > Burkholderiaceae_C > JANYCG01. The sequence goes on along the minus strand of JANMMR010000291.1, from coordinate 1,671 downwards.
AATTCATTTTGGGGCTTTGTTCAATCCAGTAGCCAAGGTACACGTGGGGCAGGTTCAGGGCGCGGGCCTGTTCGATCTGCCACAACACGCAATACGTGCCGTATCCCGCTTGTGGTTCGGGCTCATAGAAGGTGTAGACGGCAGATAAACCGTCTTCCAGGACGTCCAGGATGGACAGCATTTTGAGGGCACCCGGTGTGCCGTCTGCCTTGACCTCGCGAAACTCGACGAGCCTGGAGTTGACGCGGCTTTGCAGCAGGAACTGGCCGTATTGGTCGACGCTGTCTTCGTCCATGCCGCCGCCTGAATGGCGCCCGCGTTGATAACGCAGGTAAAGCTGGTAATGCTCTTCGACAAATCCGAGCTTGAGCACCCGCACCAGCAGGTGTTTGTGCTGCGACGTGGCGCGCCTTTGGCTGCGCCCGGGTCTGAACTCGTTCACCAGTACACGCAGCGGTGTGCATGCCTGGCAGCCGTCGCAGAAGGGGCGGTAGGTGAACAGGCCGCTGCGCCGAAACCCCTGTTTGACCAGGTCCGAGTAGGTGGCGTTGTTGATCAGGTGGCTCGGGCTGGCGACTTGGGAGCGCGCCAGGCGATCAGGCAGGTAACTGCACGGGTAGGGCGCTGTTGCGTAAAACTGCAGCGCTTGTAACGGGAGGTCCTTGAGATGCGTCACGTTCTTGGGGTGCTACTGGGAGACCAATCAGAAGGCCATTCGCAAAGTTCGTTCGCCAAATCAAAATGCGGGTTCAGGCAACAACTGGTTCCAGTATAAATCGTCAAATTGCCACAGTGGCCCAGGCAGGTCTTTCTGGTCGCTGACGTGTTGCTGGAACCGGGCGCGGGTCATTTCAGTGGCGCCCATCGACGCCAGGTGCCCGGTGTTTTGCTGGCAATCAATCATGCCGATCTGGTTGGCACGGCAAAAACACACCAACGCGGCCAGTGCGATTTTGGAAGCGTCCGTTTGACGCGAGAACATCGATTCGCCAAAAACTGCCCGCCCGATCGCAACGCAATACAGGCCACCCACCAGTTTGCCGCCGTGCCAGGTCTCAACGCTGTGGGCATACCCGGCCTGGTGCAATTCGACGTAGGCTGCCACCATCTCCGGCACGATCCAGGTGCCGCTTTCACCGTCGACGTCACCCCCGCGATTGTGTGAAGCGCAGGCTTCGATGGTTTGGGCAAAGGCTGTGTCAAACCGGATTTCGCAGTCGCTGGTGCTGCGAAAGCGCCGCAGAGCCTGTTTCAGCGAACGGTGCAGCCGGAAGTTCGCGACATCCAGCGTCATGCGTGGGTCGGTACTCCACCAGAGAATGGGCTGGCCTTCGCTGTACCAGGGGAAGATGGCGCTTGCGTAGGCAGCCAGCAAGGTGGCAACATCCAGTCGGCCGCCCATGGCCAACAGGCCGCAAGCGGGCGACTCGGGCCCCCAGGCTTCGTCCACGGGCGGGAAGGCCTGACCGGGCGCCAGTGTTGGCAACGCAAATCGATTGGGTCGCATGTGGCAAATATATCGCCCAAAAGCGCTGGAGTACCCATCAAGCGCAAAAAGCTGACCTGCAGGCACGGTAGAATACGGGCCAGTCGGGGCGTAGCGCAGCCTGGTAGCGCATCTGGTTTGGGACCAGAGGGTCGAAGGTTCGAATCCTTTCGCCCCGACCATCA
>JANMMR010000289.1:0-10722 GCA_031373455.1 Rhodoferax sp. | reverse complement strand
ACTCACCCGTTCGCCACTCGCCACCAGGATTGCTCCCGTGCTGCCGTTCGACTTGCATGTGTAAGGCATGCCGCCAGCGTTCAATCTGAGCCAGGATCAAACTCTATAGTTCGATCTTGAAAATTTATACTCTTTCGAGTTACTCATAAACTGGAATTGACATGAACTTCACTTGCGAATTTCTTCACATCTGAATTTCTTGTCTTTTTTACTTCATGAGCGTTTAAAGTCTTTCGACTTGGTTCCGAAGAACTTGGCAATTGCCTTCAAACGCCCACGCTTATCGGCTGTAGATTTTTAATGAACCCGACTTACGTGCCGCAGTCTTTGACCACTTTGTTCGTCGTTAGCTGCAATCAGCTGAGCCTTCGATTATATACCGGAATTTAAAACCCCGACAAGTCAAAGGTCTTTGCTAAATCGCTTCGTCTTGTTGTCCACTGGACTTCAAACACACCGCAGTTTTTAGCAGAGCCTCGAATTATATGACGTTTTTCTTAAATCCGTCAACCAACCGAAAACTATTTACTACCCAACTCGCTTTCGCTTCGGCCCCTATTCGGGACTGTCGCTTCTGGCAAAACATCGCTGTCCTGAATCGAGCTGAGCCAGTGACTATAGCACGTCTTATTCACCGGTCGGCAAAAATCGACTGGCTTTTTTTCTAAGCCACTGGGTTGAAGCTCGCGTCTGTCACCCGTATCGCGCACTGGGCACATGATGGCGTGTTTGCCCGCTACATTTTTTGAAAACTTTAAGGCGACTGTCAGCGCGATTCGAGGGCATAAATATTGTGAGAAATCTCGCGCAATCCACTTGCATCCGGTTGCGCAATATCCCTGCGTACGATTCAAAGGCCTGATCTGGCTCGGTGTGTCTCACGCACGTTCCTCACAGGCGCGTTCAAGGGTTTGTTTCCGCTTTCAAAGCCAACGCCACGTCGTAAAGCCCGTTCTTGGACTCTCCCGTAATCTCGGCCGCGAGCCGGACGGCCGTTTTGAGGGGCAACTCTGTCAGCAGCAACCTGAGGACTTTGTGATCGTCGCCTGCGACCGTCGCCTTTTCTGCGGGATGAATTGCCAACGCAAACTCGCCCCGCAAGCGGCTTGGGCTGTGTGCGAGCCAGGCCGGAAAGTCGCTCGCGTGAATCGTCGCGATCTCCTCGAATTGCTTGGTCAGTTCACGCCCAATAGTGATGTTTCGGTCACCCAACTGGGCGAGTGTCAAAGCCGCAGATTCGATTCTGTGGGGTGCTTCAAGGACCACGACGCAACGGGTCTCCTTTTCAAGGGCACTCACAAACTCCATGCGCTGCATGACCCTGCCCGGAAGAAATCCGGCAAACAAGAATCCCAATGCGTCAGAACCATCCGCCAAAACACCGGCAACGCTCAGCAATGCCGTCACACTGCTTGCCCCTGGGACCGGAATGATTTGAATGCCTTGCGCGCGCACGGCGGCGGCAAGGCGTCCGCCCGGGTCACTGATACCGGGTGTCCCTGCATCGCTTACATAAGCCACGCGCTGCCCCTGGCGCAGGCGATCGATAACCGTGATTGACGCCTCCGCTTCGTTGTGCTGGTGCACGCCGAGCATCTGGGAAGATGTTTTTTCGATGCCAAATGCACGCAACAATGCCTGGGAGTGACGCGTGTCTTCACAGGCAATGGACTCCGCCAGATTCAACACATGCAATGCCCGCAAACTGATGTCTGCAAGGTTGCCAATCGGCGTGGCAACCACATACAACGCGCCGTGCGGATAATGCTGCGACGACGCCACTTCACGCGCTGCTGCCAGTGCAGAAGAGTAGGTGTTGATTGAAACCACGGTACTTCCCATCCTTGAAATCGACTGACTCTTCGACCCTGCAGCCTTCGATGCAACAACAGACCACCAAACAGCTTGGAGACGCTGCTGAAGATTTGGCACTCGTACACCTGCAGCGCGCAGGTCTGCGCTTGATCCAGCGCAATTATCGAACGCCCGGTCGCGGTGGCGGCGAAATTGACTTGATCATGAGGGAGGCCGACGGCACAACCGTGTTCGTGGAAGTCCGGCGGCGCGCATCCGCAAGCCATGGAGGCGCCGCAGCCAGTGTGAGCATTGCCAAACAGAGGCACATCACCTTTGCTGCGCGGTTTTACCTGATGCGCCTGGCTACCACACCGCCTTGCCGGTTTGACGTCGTGACGATTGAAGATGGCGCGGTTGCCTGGCTCCGTGGCGCATTTGAAGCCGCTTAGCCGCAAAGCAGATCCCCTTTGGAAGCGGGCGGCCTTCGGCAGGTTGTTGCATGTCGTCACGAACCGCGCGGTTATGATTGACTTCATGCTTGAGCAACGAATTCAACAACACTTTATTGACAGTGCGGACCTGAAATACCAGTCCGCTCAGATCTTGAGCAAACCGATTGCGGCGGCAGTGGAGGCAATTCTTGCCTCTGTGACCAGTGGCGGGAAAGTCCTCTCTTGCGGCAATGGTGGGTCAGCGGCAGACGCTCAACATTTTGCGGCCGAATTTGTCGGGCGTTTTGAGCGGGAACGCCCAGAGTTGGGGGCCATAGCATTGACCACCGACAGTTCAATACTCACGTCGATCGCCAACGACTATGACTACAGCGTGGTATTTTCAAAGCAGGTCCGGGCGCTGGGTTCTGCCGGCGACGTCCTGCTGGCCATCTCGACCAGCGGAAACTCCCCCAACGTTTTGGCTGCGATAGAAGCAGCCCACGAACGTGAAATGACGGTGGTGGCATTGACCGGGCGAAATGGGGGAAAGATGGCTCAAGCCTTGCGTGACACAGACGTGCACATTTGTGTGCCGAGCGAGCGGACGATCAGGATCCAGGAAGTCCACATTCTGGTTATCCACAGCATTTGCGACGCGGTCGACAACCAACTACTTGGTGAACAGGATTCTGCTGAATGAAAAATTCATTGAAAACCCACAATTCACTTTGCCGAAGCCTCGCTTCTTTGCTGACTGTGGCGTGTCTGGGTGCCAGTCTAGGCGCTTGTGTACCGTTGGTGCCGATCATGGTGGGTGGCGCCATGATCGGTGGAACGCTGGTTGCCACAGATCGGCGCACGTCCGGCGCGCAGCTGGAGGATGAAGGCATTGAATTGCGCGGTGGCGCCAGAGTACGCGAGGCGTTGGGCGAACGCGCCCATGTCAACATCACGAGTTACAACCGGCAGGTCTTGCTGACGGGAGAGGTACCTACAGCGCAAGACAAGCAACTGGTCGAACAAACTGTGGCCAGGGTTGAAAACGTCAAAGCTATCGTCAACGAACTGGCGGTTTTGGGCAATTCAACTCTGTCCCAGCGCTCGTCTGATTCCCTGGTAACGGGCAAGGTCAAAGCCGGCATGGTCGATGCCAAAGACCTGTACGCCAACGCTTTCAAAGTGGTCACCGAGCGCGGAACCACCTATCTGATGGGCCGGGTTACGCAGCGCGAAGCGGACCGCGCCACCGAAATCGCCCGCGGGGTGGCGGGAGTCCAGCGGCTCGTTCGGGTGCTGGAAATCATCTCCGAAGAAGAGCTGAAGCGCCTCTTGCCGGCGCCGCAGCAGTAATCCGGGACGTCGGCGCTGCACCTCGTCAGGCAGTTACCACCGGCCTGACTCCGCAGCCACAATCAATTGGGTGCGCCTTCTCAGGTCGGTCCAAGTCGATTGGGGTGGGCCATCCGCCATTGCGCCATCACTTCAACCGCTTGATCAGGCTTGAGGTGTCCCACCTCTGGCCACCGAGTTCCTGTACATCCGCATAAAACTGGTCCACGAGGGCCGTGACAGGCAACTTGGCGCCGTTTCGCTTGGCTTCGTCCAGCACCAAACCCAGGTCTTTGCGCATCCAGTCCACGGCGAATCCGAAGTCGAATTTGCCGGCAACCATGGTTTTCCCCCGGTTGTCCATTTGCCAGCTTTGCGCGGCACCCTTGCCAATCACATCCAGCACCTGTGCCATGTCCAAACCGGCGCGTTGGCCAAACGCGATTGCTTCACTCAACCCCTGCACCAAGCCGGCAATGCAGATTTGATTCACCATTTTGGCGAGTTGACCGGCGCCACTGGCACCCAAGAGGGTGAAAGCGCGCGAAAAGGCCATGGCCGTGGCCTTGACCGATTCAAACGCCGCTGCGTCACCACCACACATCACGGTGAGCAAGCCGTTTTGGGCGCCCGCCTGGCCACCTGAGACGGGCGCATCAATAAACTGGAATCCGGCCTTCTGCGCAACTGCTGAAAGCTCTCGCGCCACGTCTGCAGAGGCCGTGGTGTGGTCAACAAAGACGGCACCTGGCTTCATTCCGGCAAAGGCGCCATCAGGGCCCAGCACCACATGGCGCAAATCAGCGTCATTGCCCACGCAGCAAAACACGATGTCGGCGTTTTTTGAAGCCTCGCGCGGCGTCGGCGCATGGTGGCCACCGGCAAATTCTGTGCACCAGGCCAAAGATTTGGCGGGCGTGCGGTTGTACACCGTGGTTTGATGCCCGGCCCTGGCCAGATGGCCGGCCATGGGGTAACCCATGACGCCCAGACCCAGGAAGGCGACCTTGCGGGATGTAGCGGATTCGTATGTTTTTGGATTGATGCTGGACATGACTTGAATTAAACGATAGCAAAGTTTTCGGTGCCGGCGCTGAGGTCATGAGACTTTCCACGCTGGCTGTTAAGTTTGATCTGCAAGCGCAGATCGTTGAGCGAATCGGCATTGCGCAAGGCATCTTCGTAACTGATGACGTTGGCCTCATAGGCGTCAAACAAGGCCTGGTCAAAGGTTTGCATGCCCAGGTTGCGGCTTTTCTTCATGATCTCCTTGATCTCGGAGACATCGCCTTTGAAGATCAAATCAGAGATGAGCGGCGTGTTCAGGAGGATTTCCACAGCCGCCGAGCGCCCTTTGCCGTCCTGTTTGGGGATCAGGCGCTGAGACACCAAAGCCTTCAAATTCAGCGAAAGATCCATCAGCAATTGCGCCCGCCGCTCTTCCGGGAAAAAGTTGATGATCCGGTCCAGCGCCTGGTTGGCGCTGTTGGCATGCAATGTGGCCAGGCACAGGTGACCCGTCTCAGCAAAAGCCACCGCATGCTCCATGGTTTCCCGGTCGCGGATCTCACCCATCAAGATCACGTCTGGCGCCTGGCGCAGCGTGTTTTTAAGGGCGATCTCCCAGCTGTCGGTATCCAGACCCACCTCCCGCTGCGTCACCACACAATTCTTGTGCATGTGCACAAACTCCACCGGGTCTTCAATGGTGATGATGTGGCCAAAAGAGTTTTCGTTTCGCCAGTCGACCATGGCCGCCAGCGTGGTGGATTTGCCGGAACCTGTGGCGCCTACCAGAATGCACAGGCCGCGTTTGGATTGCACCACTTCCTTGAGCACTTGCGGCACACCCAAGCCATCGATCGTAGGCAGCACTGCGGGGATCACCCGCATCACCATGCCCACTTTGCCCTGCTGGATGAACGCGTTCACGCGAAAACGTCCCACGCCTGGTGGCGAGATGGCGAAATTGCACTCCTTGGTGCGCTCAAATTCAGCCACCTGTTTGTCGTTCATCACCGAGCGCGCAAGTGCCAAGGTGTGCGATGCGTTCAGGGGCTGCGGCGAGACCTTGGTGACCTTGCCGTCCACCTTGATGGCGGGCGGAAAGTCTCCGGTGATGAACAGGTCGCTTCCCGAGCGGCTGACCATCAGTTTCAGAAGGTCATTGATGAATTTTGTGGCCTGATCGCGTTCCATGAAATGTGTTACTCCCCAATTTCAGCGTCATGCATCGGTTGTTACTTGGATCCGGTGGACTTGGTGTCGCTCAATCGCGCGCTCACCACCCGCAGGCGCAGCGAGAGTTTGCGCGCCAGCAGGGCGACCAGGCTGGCCGCCAGTTTCGGGTCGGCGTCCATCATCTCGTCCATACCCTCGGCGCTCAACACCGCCAGTTCGCAATCGTCCAGCGAGGTGCAGGTCGAAAACCGGATGCCGCTGTCCAGCAAGGACATTTCACCCAAAATTTCGCCCGCGCGGGTCTCCGCCAAACGCAAGCGTTCGCCCCAGGGCTGAACCCGGTCGACGGCGATGTTGCCTTTGAGCAGTACGACCATGAAATTGCCATATTCGTCCTGGCGGATGACATCGCGATTGCCTGCAACGTGGGCAAAGTCAAAAAACCGGGCCAGGTTGCCAATCGACGCCTGGTCCAGCTGGTTCATGTATTTGTCATTCAACCAGACGTCTTGCAGAAGGCGTGCGCCCCGCTCCGGGCTCATGCGCTTGGCGTCGATCTCCACAGCCCGCGCCTCCCAGGGCACCAGCAGCTCAGGCTCAAGCCCCAAGCCGGCAAATGCCGCAGAAAACATGACCGAATCCGGGCCATTTCCCCGCGAATCTTCAAAATCCTTGTCATTCCCGCCCATTTGTCCCGTCATGGTCTGCTCCGTAAGATCAGGTGCACCTGCAGCATTGTTCGGTTGCTCATTTACCCGGGGAAGTTTTCCGGTATCTTGGCTTTGCTGCGCGCTTCGGCCGGACTGATGATATTGCGCTTGACCAGATCGGTCAGGTTCTGGTCCAGCGTCTGCATGCCGACATTGTTGCCGGTTTGAATCGAGGAGTACATCTGCGCCACCTTGGCCTCGCGGATCAAGTTGCGGATGGCGCTGGTTCCGAGCATGATTTCATGGGCGGCCACGCGACCCTGGCCGTCCTTGGTTTTGCACAGCGTTTGTGAAATCACCGCCTGCAGCGACTCAGACAACATGGCCCGCACCATCTCTTTTTCCTCGGCAGGAAACACGTCAATGATCCGGTCAATGGTTTTCGCAGCGCTGGAGGTGTGCAGCGTGCCAAACACCAGATGGCCGGTTTCGGCGGCAGTCATGGCAAGCCGAATAGTCTCCAGGTCACGCATCTCGCCGACCAGAATGCAGTCCGGGTCTTCGCGCAGGGCGGATTTCAACGCGGCGGCAAAACTCAGGGTGTGCGGCCCCACTTCACGCTGGTTCACCAGGCATTTGCGCGACTCGTGCACAAATTCAATTGGATCCTCCACGGTCAGGATGTGGCCGAACTCGGTTTCGTTCAAATAGTTCACCATCGCCGCCAACGTGGTGGATTTGCCAGAGCCCGTGGGGCCGGTCACCAAAACCATGCCCCGCGGTTTCAAGGCCAAATCGGCAAAAATCTTCGGCGCGTTGAGCTGCTCCAGCGACAAAATCTTGCTGGGAATCGTGCGGAACACCGCGCCTGCGCCCCGTTCGTGGTTGAACGCGTTGACACGAAACCGCGCCAGCCCTTCAATTTCAAACGAAAAATCGATCTCCAGAAACTCTTCGTAGTTTTTGCGCTGGGTGTCGTTCATGATGTCGTACACCATCGCATGCACGGCCTTGTGGTCCAGGGCTTCCACATTGATGCGGCGCACGTCGCCGTGCACGCGGATCATGGGCGGAAGACCGGCGGACAAATGCAGGTCGGAAGCCTTGTTTTTCACGCTGAACGCCAACAGTTGGGTAATGTCCACAAAATACCTCGGAGGTTTGATACGCTTTGCGGCATTATGACGATGATTTCAGACAAGCTCCAACAGGTCCGTGCACGGATTGCCACGGCCTGCGCGCAGGCTGGGCGGGCGCCAAGCGAAGTTCAACTGCTGGCGGTTTCGAAGACGTTTGACGCCACCGCCATCCGCTTGGCCTTCGACGCGGGGCAACGCGCGTTTGGCGAAAATTACGTGCAGGAAGCCGTGGAAAAAATCCGCGCGCTGGTCAATTTGCCCATCGAATGGCACATGATCGGCCCCATTCAGAGCAACAAGACGCGCCTGATCGCCGAACATTTTGACTGGGTGCACAGCGTGGACCGCCTCAAAATTGCCCAGCGCCTCAGCGAGCAACGCCCCACGCACCTGCGGCCGTTGCAAGTTTGCCTGCAGGTCAACATTGACGAGGGCCCCACCAAAGCGGGTGTGTCGGCACAAGGCACTGCTGAATTGGCACTGCAGGTTGCCGCGCTGCCGGGCTTGCAGCTGCGCGGGCTGATGGCCATTCCCGAGCCGGTCCCCGACTTGCAGACTCAAAACGCGGCTTTCTCAGCCCTGCGCGCCTTGTTTGAGACCCTGAAGGCGCGCCACCCCGGCATGGACACCTTGTCCATGGGCATGTCGGCCGATCTTGAAGCAGCCGTGCAAAACGGCAGCACGATGGTTCGAATCGGCACGGCCATTTTTGGCAACCGCGTAAAAGCCTAGGGTTACCCCGAACCCGGGTGCCGCGCAAAAATCTCAAGTCTGAACACCGCGTGGCGTTCAGAGGCAAAGCCCCATGCCAGAATGTTTCCAGCCATGATGCTGACACCGCCCCCAACTTCAGCTTTGACCCTGCACTTCAGCGCCTGGCTGGGTCGGCGTTGGGCGCTGCTCCTCGCCATTCTGGCGCTGGCCGCAGCCATACTCGTGCCTGCGGCGCAGGCTGGCACCTTCACCCGCGCCCAATTGCAAACCGAGTTTGGCGCCGGTTACCAGGTCGGTGAACGCCTCACGGCCCTGCCGGTCTGGCCGGTTTACCACGTGGGGCAGACAGCAGCAGGCTACAACGCGCTCTATGCCTACGTGTTCGAAACCATCGACATCGAGCCGGTGGCCGGCTACGGCGGCAAACCCATCAACATTCTGGTGGTGATGAACCCGGCGGGCAAATACCTGGACGTGCGGCTTTTGAGCCACAACGAACCGATCTTCCAGGAAACCTCGCGCAACCAGTTGCTGGCCAACTTCGCCGCGCAATACAAAGACCTGACCATGACGCACCAGATCCAGGTGCTGACACCCAAGGCCAAACGCGAATTTGACGACCAGAAGGCCACGCTGCATGGCGTAACCGCAGGCACCGTCTCGGCAATGGCGATGGACCGCACCATCATGGAAGCGGCCGCGCAGGTGGCGTTTGCACGGCTGGGCGATGCGTCAACGGGCAAAGACGACACGGCGAAATCACGCACGGCCGCCGCAGCCGTGGCGCGCGGGGCAGACGACCAGTTAGAGCGCAAGGGTTACAACGAGCTCATTGGCGCGCGCCTGGTGCAGGGCATCACCCGCACCAACCGCGAGGTGCAGGCCAAATTCAGCGGCACGCCGGCCGAAGGGCAAGACGCCGAAGCGCGCCTGCAGCCCAATGGCTGGGCGCTGGACATGATGGCCATGTTGCCGGGCCTGCCACACGTCGGGCGCAACGTGCTTGACGCGGCCGGCTGGCGCGACGTGCGGGCACTGCGCGAGGCCGGCCACGGCCTGGTGGGCCTGCTCGACGGCAGCCGTTACCCGCTGGTGGGCAGCGACGACGCACCGGCCGGCCGTGCCGCACGGCTGGTGGTGGTGCAAAACGGCAAACGGTTCCCCATGAAGGCGGTGCCCTACACGCATGGGCTGCGGGTGAGCGGCCAGCGCTCCGGCGTGGGCAGCCATGCGGTCATGCGCCTGTTTGCCACCGAGGTGAATGCCGGCCTGGACCTCACACAACCCCTGACGCTGGAATTCAACCTCTCACGCACCGCCGCCCTGCCCGGCCAGCCCCGCCTGGAAGAAAGCTGGACCCACCCCTTCACCATTCCCGACGCCGCCAAATGGACACCGGTGCGCGAAACGCCGGGCTGGGTCAAGATCTGGGCGCAGCGGCAGGTTGATTTGATCATTCTGGCGCTGGGTTTGGCGCTCTTGACCGCCGCGCTGGTGGCACAAAAATGGCTGTCGGCCCACACCAGCCGCTTGACCACCTACCGCGTGGTTTACCTGCTGTTCACCGTCGGTTTTGTCGGCTGGGCGGCGCAAGGGCAGCTCACCATTGTCAACATCACCGCGCTGGCGGGTGCCGTGATGGAGGGGCAAAGCCCCGACTTCCTGCTCAACGACCCGATGGCCGTGGTCTTGTGGGCGTTTGTCGGCATCTCGCTGCTGGTGTGGGGGCGTGGCACTTTTTGCGGCTGGTTGTGCCCGTTTGGCGCGCTGCAGGAGTTGTTGTCGATGGTGGCCAAGTGGCTGCGCATCAAGCCGCAGCAGTTTCACCGCAAGGTTGATGCGGCGCTCAAGTGGGTCAAATACGGCGTGTTGGCCGTGCTCACCGTGTCGGTCGCGGTGGCCAGCCCGCTTACGGGCACGTTGGTGGAAATCGAGCCGTTTAAAACCTCCTTCAGCATGGGTTTCCAACGCGAATGGCCATTTGTTGTCTGGGCCGTGCTGTGCCTGGCGCTCAGCGTGCTGGTGTTTCGCGGCTATTGCCGCTACATCTGCCCGCTGGGCGCAGCGCTGGCCATCATGGGCAAGTTGCGCTTCCTGAAGTGGATTCCGCGCCGCGACGAATGCGGCACACCCTGCCAGACCTGCCGCCACGGCTGCGCCTACCAGGCCATCGCGCCCACCGGCAAGGTTGATTACGACAAGTGTTTCCAGTGCCTCGACTGCGTGGTCGACTACCAGGACGACCAGCGCTGCCTGCCGCTGATCCGCGAGCGCAAAGCCAAAGTCATTCCGATCCAGCCGGCACCGCTCCATGCGTGATTCACCACCCCCTCCCCGTCGTCGCCAATGGTTGAGCCTGGCCCTGGGCGCCGGCGCGGCGCTGGCCGGGGGCGCTTGGTTGCCCGGCAGCGCGGCGGCTGCAACACCAGCGGCCGGGCTGGCCTGGCGCGAGCGGCGCCTGCAGGGCCTGGGCACCGA
>JANMMR010000281.1:0-4241 GCA_031373455.1 Rhodoferax sp. | reverse complement strand
ATCGACCCCGGCGCGGGCCTGAGTGAGCGCCTGCTTCTCCAGGACGATCAGGGTCTCGTCGTTCAGGATGTACCCGCTCTCATCGATCAAACCATCTTGCCCATGGCTCGTGTACGGGTCGAGTGCCACGTCGGTCATGATGCCGAGCTCGGGGAAGCGTTTTTTCAGCTCGCGCACCACTTTGGGGATCAATCCCTTGGCGTTCAGTGCTTCCTTGCCGTCCGGCGTTTTGAGGGACTGCTCAATCACCGGGAACAGCGCCATCACCGGGATGCCCAGGGCCACACATTCTTCGGCCACAGGCAACAGCAAATCCAAGCTCAGGCGCTCGACGCCCGGCATGGAGCTCACGGGCTGGCGCTGCTTTTTTCCGTCCACCACAAACACCGGGTAGATCAGGTCATGCACGGACAACGCGTTTTCACGTACCAGGTTGCGGGTAAAGGCATCGCGGCGCAGACGGCGCGGACGGGCCAGCGGAAAGGGGGCCGGGTTAACGTGGGTCATCGGGCTTGGAAAATTGACAGCGGTCAAGTATTGTCACATCAATGACAAAAAGTTGACGCAATGGCTTGAAACCTGGGCGGTTGTTTGCTAAATTGCCAGCGGGTGGTTCGCCACCCCCCGCTTTTCCTCCCTGAGCGGGGCCTTGATGTGTGACAGCAAATAGGCTTACCACCCCGGCCCCGTGCCGGGGTTTTTTTTCGCCTTCGCCAGCAAGGCCCCGCGCCGGGCGAATTGCGGCACTGAGCGCAAGCGAACACCTTGTGTTCGGCGGTGCTCGCAATCCTCATGCACGGGCCAGTGCATTCCGGTTGCTGCGCTCCGGGCGCCTTGCACTTCATCCCGGCGCAGGGCCTTGCTGACGAAGGCGAGCGCTCGTAAAGAAAGAAGGAGTAGGCCGACGCCATAATCCGTTCATGCTCTGGATCAAGTCCCTCCACATCGTTTTTGTCGCCAGCTGGTTTGCCGGGCTGTTTTACCTGCCCCGGATTTTTGTCAACCTGGCGCAGGTGCCTCCCGGCTCGACCGCCGAGCGGGAACGCCTCTTGGGCATGGCCAAACGGCTGCACAACTTCATGGGGCCGCTCTCCTTGCTGGCGATTGCTTTCGGTTTGTGGCTGTGGCTCGGGTACGGCATAGGCTCGGGGCCGGGCAACCTGTGGCTGTATGCCAAGCTCTTCGTGGTGTTCCTGATTGGCGGCTACCACCAGGCTTGCGGCAGCCTGTTGAAAAAATTCGAGGCCGGCCAGAACCAGCGCAGCCACACCTGGTACCGCTGGTTCAACGAGGTGCCGGTGGCGCTGCTGCTGTGTGCCGTCATTCTGGTTGTGGTCAAACCGTTTTGACGCGCCTTCGCCCCGTTCAATGAGGCTTGCCGCAGGTGCATAAAACCGCTGCCTGGCCCCTTTTTCTCTTGTATGGCGGCCTGCTGGTTTACGCCAGCCTGTTTCCGTTTGCCGAGTGGCGCAACCAGGGCCTGAGCCCGTTGGCCTACTTTTGGCAGCCATTGCCAACTTACTGGACGGCCTTTGACGTCTGGATCAACGTGCTGGGTTACCTGCCCTTTGGTTTTTTGCTCACCCTGAGCGGCTTGCGCACCGGGCGCGTGCGCCACGCGGTGGCGGTGGGCGCGCTGGCCGGCGCCTTGATGTCGCTGCTGATGGAGGCCGCGCAGAGTTATTTGCCCTCGCGGGTGCCGTCCAACCTCGACTTCGCCCTGAACACGGCGGGTGCGGCCGCTGGCGCCGCGCTGGCCTACGCGCTGGAGCAGCAAGGCGCGCTGGCGCACTGGAATCGCGTGCGCGAGCGCTGGTTTGTGGCGCAGGCGCGCGGCGGCCTGGTGCTGATGGCCCTGTGGCCGGTGGCCTTGCTGTTCCCCACCGCGTCACCACTGGGTTTGGGCCACGTGATGGAGCGGCTGGAGCTCACCCTGGTTGACTGGCTGGTCGACACCCCGTTTCTGGAATGGCTGCCGATGCGTGATGTGGAATTGCAGCCCCTGCTGCCCGGCGCGCAGTTGCTGTGTGTGGCATTGGGCGCGCTCGTGCCTTGCCTGCTGGGTTATTGCGTGATCCGCGGTGGCCGGCGCCGCTTGTTGTATTTGGTGGCGGTCTTTGCGGCAGCGGTCGGGCTGACCGGGCTTTCCAGCGCCCTGAGTTTTGGCCCGGCCAACGCTTGGGACTGGCTGAATCTGCCGACCCGGCTGGGCTTGGGCGCCGCCGCGCTGCTGGCCCTGCCGATGGTGTTTGCGCCCCGGCGGCTGTGCGCTGCTGTGGCTTTGCTCGCGTTGGGCCTGTGCCTCGGCGTATTGAACCAGGCCTCTTCCGGGCCGTATTTTGAGCAAACGCTGCACACCTGGGAGCAGGGCCGATTCATCCGTTTCAATGGTGTCGCGCAGTGGCTGAGCTGGTTGTGGCCATACGCGGTGCTGGTGTACCTGCTCACTTTGCTCGGAAGCCGCGAAGTCAAAGCCTAGAACCAGGGCTGCTGGACTCCTGGTGGTGCCGCAAGCTTGCAGCAGGGTTGATGGGGGGCTGCGCGGCCGGTGTTGCAGCCGGGAACCTAAAATGCGGTATGCCCCAAACCGCTCCCACCACCTCCACATCCGCCGCCGCCGCTTTGGCGCCGTCCTACTACCAGCGCCACATCTTCTTTTGCCTCAACGAGCGCAAAAATGGCGAAGAGAGCTGCGCCCGGCACAACGCCCAAGCCGGTTTTGACCGCTGCAAATCCCAGGTGAAGGCCGCCGGCCTCTCTGGCCCGGGCAAAGTGCGGGTCAACAAATCCGGCTGCCTGGACCGCTGCGCTGCGGGCCCCGTGGCAGTGGTTTACCCGGAAGCGGTGTGGTACAGCTACGTGGACGCGCACGACATGGACGAGATCGTCGAATCGCACCTCAAAAACGGCAAAGTGGTTGAGCGTTTGTTGACGCCGGCGCACCTGGGGCGTTGAGCCCAAGGCTTCAACCGGTCGCAGCGACTGGTGTTGGCAAATATATTATTAATATAATGTAGTGATGATATTTATCAGCACTAAGTCAAGAATTTATTGAATAATTTGCTATTGAATTATTAATAAATTTGACTAAATTTAATACAAAATTATTATTTAATTTATTTTTACACAAAATTATATTGTTAAATTGCCCATGAAAATTTTGCCCTGTTTGTTTGCCTTGTTGACCTGTTTCAGCGGCTCCGTCGCGCTGGCCCAGGCGCCGCAGCCGCCTGAAATCGCCGCCCGGTCGTATTTGCTGCTGGACGTCACTTCCGGCCAGACCCTGGCCGCCAAAGACGTGGACTCTCCGGTCGAGCAGGCCTCGTTGACCAAGCTGATGACGGCGTATTTGGTTTTTGACGCCCTGAAGTCCAAAAAGATCGATTTGCAGCAGACCTTTGGCGTGAGCGAACGCGCCTGGAAGATGCCCGGCTCGCGCATGTTCATCGACCCGAAGATGAAGGTGCCGGTTGAAGACCTCATCAAAGGCATGATCGTGCAAAGCGGCAACGACGCCACCGTGGCGCTGGCCGAGGGTGTCGGCGGCACCTACGAGCGTTTTGTGCAACTCATGAACGAGCAGGCCAAGGCGCTGGGCATGAAGGCCACGCAGTACAAAAACCCCGAAGGCCTCACCGAGACCGGCCACACCACCACGGCGCGCGACCTGGGCGTGTTGGCCACGCGGCTGATGCAGGATTTTCCGCAGTATGTGCATTACTACGCGCTGAAAAAATACCGCTACGAAGGCACGCCGGCGGCCAATGACAACAACCGCAACCTGCTGCTGTTTCGCGACCCGACAGTCGACGGCCTCAAGACCGGCCACACCGAAGCCGCCGGTTATTGCCTGATCGCGACGGCCAAACGGGAAGTGCCCGGGCTGGGCGCAACGCAGCCGGTGGCGGGTGCCGGTGAAGCGCCGGGGGCTGCGGCAACGGCGGCTCCCGCGTCGCTTCCTGCGTCGGCCTCCGCGCCATCAACTGGCAGCCGCCGCCTGCTTTCGGTGGTGCTGGGCGCGTCCAGTGAAAACGCCCGTGCCAACGAATCGCAAAAACTGCTCAACTGGGGTTACACCGCGTTTGAGGCGGTCAAGCTGTTTGACGCAGGCCAGGCCGTGTTATCACCGCAGGTCTGGAAAGGCACGGCTAAAACCGTCAAACTGGGCCGCACGCAGGCCATCATCGTCACCGTGCCAGCCGGCACAGCGTCGAAACTCAAAACCGAAGTGGCCCGCAAGG
>JANMMR010000261.1:0-3931 GCA_031373455.1 Rhodoferax sp. | reverse complement strand
TGGGACGCGCTCAACGACCCGCAGGTGCTCAAGGCCTGCATTCCGGGCTGCGACAAGGTCGAGCCTGCGGGCGAAAACCAATACAACATCGGCATGGCCGTGAAAATTGGCCCGGTGTCGGCCAAGTTCGCCGGCAAGATCACCCTGGCCGACATCGTGGCGCCCGAGTCGTACAGCATCAACTTCGAAGGGCAGGGCGGCGCGGCCGGTTTTGGCAAAGGCAATTCGGCGGTGAAACTGGCGCCCAACGCGGCCGGCTGCGAGTTGCAATACACCGTGCACGCCTCCGTGGGCGGCAAAATCGCGCAGCTGGGCCAGCGTCTGATCGACGGCGTCGCCAAATCCATGGCGGAAGACTTCTTCAAACGGTTTGACGAGGCCATGCAGGCGGCGCATCCGGCGGCTTACGCGGCCAAGGAAACATCGGCTGGCAATGTGGCGGTGGCGGCCGGTGGGGCGAAAGACGACCAAATTTCCGATGCAAAAGCCGGCATTCCGGTGTGGGTTTGGGTTGGCATAGGTGCCGTGATTGTTGTAGCCTACCTGGCAATGCGTTGAATCTGCCCGGGTTGGCCGCATCTACAGGCAAGCAAAGGGTTTGATATGGAAAATCTGGATGTGATGGTCTTGCGGTCTTTGCACCATTGGCGGCAAGGTGGCAAACGCGCCCTGCTGGCAACCGTGGTGCGCACCTGGGGCTCGTCACCCCGGCCGGTGGGATCGATCATGGCGCTGTGTGAAGACGGCGCGGTGGTCGGCTCGGTTTCGGGCGGTTGCATTGAAGACGACCTGATCTACAAATACACCCAGGCCTATGCATCCAGTGCACCCAGTGCACCGGGCAAAGACGCACAAGGTACGGGCGCAGCAGACCCCAATCCCCACAGTCTTCCCAGCGGCGCGCCGCAGTTCATCAAATACGGCATTTCTGCCGATGAAGCGCACCAGTTCGGCCTGCCGTGTGGCGGCACGCTGGAGCTCTTGCTGGAGTTTGACCCAGAAGCCGACAGCCTCGGGCAACTGGTGCTCGCCCTGGAGGGTGGCCAGTTGATGCAGCGCACGGTGCGCCTGGCCGATGGCGCGGTGACGCTCAAAGCCAGCGCCGCGCCGGAAAACCTGGCGGTGACCGACGCGGCAATCGTCAACACCTTCGGCCCCGAGTACCGCATGTTGCTCATCGGTGCGGGCCAGCTCACCGAATATTTGGCGACCATGGCGCTGTTCAGCGGCTTTTCAGTCACCGTGTGTGACCCGCGCGAGGAGTACCGGGGCGCGTGGTCAGTACCCCACGTCACAGTCACCAGCGACATGCCCGATGACGTTGTCACCGCCTTCAAGGCCGACCGCCGTTCCTGTGTGGTCGCCCTCACGCACGACCCGAAACTCGACGATCTGGCCCTGCTCGAAGCCCTCAAAACCGACGCGTTTTACGTCGGTGCCATTGGTTCACGGCGCAACAACCTGGCGCGCCTGCGCGGCCCGATTGGCATCTACATCGGCAGCAAGACGCCGCCCGAAATCGCGGTGAGCATCATGGCGGAAATCCTCGCGGTGAAAAATGGCGTGAAACTGCCGCGTGACATGGATGTGGCCTGGGCCAAGAATGACCTCTCCGTGCCGGCGAACGACCCGGGAGAGTTGGTCTGCGGGGTGCCCCGGCGCGTTGGTTGATTGGGCGCTGAAAACCGCCGGTTCAAGCCAGGTTCATGCGCTTGGCCTGCTCGGTCAATTCCGCTCTGAAACTGGGGTGCGCAATCGCAATCATTTCTCCAGCGCGCTGTTTGGCTGATTTGCCGCGCAATTGGGCCACGCCAAACTCAGTCACCACGTAGTTGATGTCGTTTTTGCTGGTGCTCACGTGGGTGCCGGGCGCCAGGCACGGCACGATGCGCGAGATGCTGTCGTTTTTGGCGGTGGCCGGCACCACGATGAAGGCTTTGCCCCCTTTTGAACGGTTGGCAGCGCGGACAAAATCCGACTGGCCACCGGTGCCGGAATACGGCAAGAAACCCAGGCTTTCGGAGCCGCATTGGCCCAGCAGGTCGATCTGCAAGGTCGCGTTGATGGCGATCAGGTTGTCATTGAGCCCGGCCAGCGCCGGGTCGTTGGTGAAGTTCACCGGGTGGATTTCAAGCGCCAGGTTGCGCTCCATGAAGTTGTAGAGGGCGCGCGAACCCAGCGCAAAGGTGGCGACCATTTTTCCCGGCAAATAATTCTTGCGTTTGTTGGTCACTGCGCCACTGGCCACCAGGGACAAAATGCCGTCGCCGATCATCTCGGTGTGGATGCCCAGGTCGTGTTTGTGGCTGAGCTGCATCACCACTGCGTCCGGGATGCCGCCGTAACCGATTTGCAGGGTCGAGCCGTCGTCGATCATGTCGGCCACATATTTGCCTATCGCTTCCTGCACAGGGCCTATCTTGGGCAGGCCGACTTCAAACACCGGCTCGCTGCTTTCCACCAGCGCCGCGACCTGCGAAATGTGCACGTGGCAGTTGCCATAGGCAAACGGCACATTCGGGTTCACCTCCAGCACCACCACGCGCGCGCGGGCGATGGCCGCCATGGTGTAGTCGGCGCCCAGGCTGATGGAGAAGTAACCCTGGCCGTCCATGGGAGACGCCATGGCGAAGACGACATCGGCCGGGATCAACCCGCGTTCGATCTGCGCCGGGATCTCCGAGAAGTAGTTGGGGATGAAGTCGATCCAGCCGGCCTGCCCGCCCGCGCGTGTGGCGCCGCCGTAAAAAAACGCGACGTGGCGCACGTGGTCCACCGTCTCCGGGTCGATGTAGCCGTATTTGCGCACGGCCAGAATCTGGGCCACCTTCACGCCCCTGAAGCTGCGGCGCTGCTCGGAGAGGGCGGTAAGCAAGGTGGGCGGCTCGCCGACGCCCGTGGGCACGATGATGAAGTCGCCGTTTTGCAGCAGGCTCAGGGCATCTGCCGCCGACCTGCGTTTTTGCGTATACAACTGCTGTGCTGTCATTGGGTGTTCCCGTGTGGCCTGCCAAAATTGGCATCATGCGCCAAAAGTCGGCCTGTCTTGCGGGTTTGACGGGTCTGGCCCCCGGCACCAGGTTTTTGGTGTGGGTTTTTTGACAGGCAATGCATGTTGATGTATATTAACCTTCATCAAGGAGGTTCACATGTCCATGGTTCTCACACAGGTTTATCTGGATGCGCCGCAAAAACAGGCGCTGACCGCCTTTGCCAAACAAGCTGGCCGCAGTGTGTCGGATCTCATGCGCGAGGCGGTAGACGCCGCCATTCTGGGCGTCACACCGGCAGACATCAAGCTGCTCGATGAAGGCACCAAAAAGGCCCAGACCGACATCGCGGCGATGTTGTCCGACCTCAAAACCAATGCCAGGGAGCACGGCGACTTCATGAAGCAGATCGCCAAGATCCGCAAGGCCTCCGACAAGGCTTCGGCATGAGCCTGCTCACCGACGTGATGGACCGGCTCACGGACATCTCGGCCTTGCGCACCCAGGTCAGCGAACTCATCGTGCAGCAGCGTGAAGTGCGCGGTGTGATGCTCGAGCAGCAGCGCGAGCTGGCCGAAGTGCGCGGGCAGTTGAAGGCGCTGATCCAGATTCAGGGCCAGGCGTCACGCGGGTCCAAGTAAAAGCCATAAGCCCTAAACGCTAAAACGCGCCAAGAAACGGCGCTACAGCGTCTCCGTCGGGTCAAAATCAAGCTCCACCCGCGCGCCATTCGGGTCAAAACTGAAGAGTTGCCAGATGCGCGTGCCGGTCTGCTGCGTCAGGCTGTATTTGAGCCCGCTGGCATCGAATTGCGCCTTCACCACCTTGAGCCCGCGCGCGCTGAAGGCCATGTGGTCGAGCACGCCGGTGCGCACGGCCGGCATCGGGCGGCCGTAAATGATGTGCAACACCGCCGCGTCGCCGCTGTACAGCCAGGCACC
>JANMMR010000258.1:0-3527 GCA_031373455.1 Rhodoferax sp. | reverse complement strand
CAGGCTATCATGGCACGTCCAAGTCAACTTTAGCGTTTTTTAAATTGCGTTTTCCACGTTATTTGGCAGGTCGGCATGGTATTCCGCAGGTTTGCGGGAAGTATCTATCAGGCTTCTTGAATCATGCTGTCGATCTCGGCCTCCTGAGGTGAATATGCTCACAAGATTGATCGTCGCGTCATATCAATGGCTATTGGAGATCGCGTTGTGGTTATCGCTCACAATCGCATCTGTTGTGGGATACCAAGCCACGGTACCCATAATGTATAGCGTTGGAGCGGTACCCATAAATGAGTTTGTGTGGAAAATTTGCGGAGCGTTTTTTTTCCCGGCCGTTTCATTCTTGGTCTTGGCTGTAATAACTGGTCCTTTCTTGGTTATCGTTGATATCAGGCAGGCAGTAAGACGTATTGAAACAGAGTTGGAGCGAAGAGAGAATGTCAACTCATCTCTTCGGCTCGAACGCAGGGAGCCTACCTTGTGAATGCCGACAGGCCCAACCCTGTGTGGCGCGAACTGGCGGGAAATAACACGCCCGACTGAGGGTCAATGCGGCACGCCGCAAACTTCAATATTGCCCTCGATCAACCCAAATACAAAGCCCGGTATCTGGTCTTCAGCTACCCTCAAAAACATAACAAAGCGCGGTGATCGGGCAATGGGACCGGGCTTTGGCGGGAAATGCGCGTGGAAGCACTCTTGGCGGGAATAGCAAAAAATGCGCGACCACCGTGTCGCACACATTTTTCCTGTCGCGCGTGCTTTCACGCCAAAACCGCATGCGCATTGCCCGGTCGCCGTGCGGGGCTCAACGCGCTGGCCAAGCCAATTGATTTCCCGGGCTTGAAAACGCTATGTTATTAGTAGCATACTTAGCATATTCTTCGTGACTTGGATGTCAAAAAAGCTTGCAAAAGTCAAAAAGCAGAGCCAAATTCAGAAATTGTTAATACCTATGTTAATTATGGGCAAACCAGCAAGTTAAACCACCTGCCCCGCCTCAATAGTGATCTTCCGCTGGCAACGGTCCGCAATCGCCCGGTCATGCGTCACCAAAACCAGCGTGGTTCCAAGCTCTTCGTTCAGATCAAACATCAGCTTCATGATGGTCTCGCCGGTGGCGAAGTCCAGGCTGCCGGTGGGCTCGTCGGCCAATAACACGGCGGGTTGCACCACGAAGGCCCGCGCCAACGCCACGCGTTGCTGTTCGCCGCCGCTCAGCACCTTGGGGTAGTGGCCGAGGCGCTGGCCCAGGCCAACCCGATCCAACATCTCATTGGCCAATTTGCGGGCGTTTTTCATGCTGGCAAGCTCCAGCGGCAGCATCACGTTTTCCAGTGCCGTGAGGTTGCCGAGCAACTGGAAACTCTGGAAGACGAAACCCACCTGGCGGGCGCGCAGGGCGGCGCGTTCGTCTTCATCGATGGTGAACAGGTCTTGCCCGGCCAGTTTGACGGTGCCGCGCGTGGGGGTGTCCAGCCCGGCGATGATCGACAGCAGCGTGCTTTTGCCCGAGCCGGATGCCCCGACAATGGCTGCGGTTTCCTTTTTGGCGAGCGAAAAATCGATATCGCGCAAAATGTCGAGCGTGCCGGTGGAATCGACTACGGATTTGAAAACATGGTCAACCGAAATGATCGCTTGGGCATTGGAAGTTGAATCTGATTGAAGCATGGGGTTTTCTTTGTACCGACGACACTTTATCGCAGGCGCGTTGGCGCCGGTTCCGCTCAGCTTTCCATTTGGGGCGGTTCACGCCCAGAACAAGCCCGCCCGGACGATTTTGGTGGTGGGCGACTCACTCAGTGCCGAATACGGCCTGGCGCGCGGCACCGGTTGGGTGGCGTTGATGGAAAAGCGGCTCGCTTCTGAAAAAATAGCAGCCAAGGTTGTCAATGCCAGCATCAGCGGCGACACCTCCTCGGGCGGTGTGTCCCGCCTGGGCGCCCTGCTGAGGCAACACAAACCAACCCAGGTCATCATCGAATTGGGCGGCAACGACGCGCTCAGGGGCCTGCCGTTGAAATCGACCGAAGACAACCTGGCCCAGATGGCCAGCGCCGCGCTCAAGACCGGCGCCAAGGTCTTGCTGGTGGGCATGCAGGTGCCGCCCAATTACGGCGCCGACTACGGCAAGCGTTTTGCCGACACCTTTTCCGCAGTGGCCAAGGCGCAGAAAACAGGGCTTGTCCCGTTTCTGCTCAAAGGTGTGGCCGATGGCCCCGACGCCGACAAACTCACGGAAAAGATGTTCCAGAACGACCGCATCCACCCCAAAGCCGAGGCCCATCCGATCATGCTGGCCAATGTGTGGCCCGAGTTGCAGAAATTGCTTCGATGAGCGTGCTTGTTGTACCGGCCGAAGACATCCTGCACCGGCTGGCTGATTTCGACACCGTCATAGACGCCCGCAGCGAAGGCGAATTTGCCGAGGACCACTTGCCCGGAGCCGTGAACTGGCCCACTTTGAACGATGCCGAGCGCATTCTGGTGGGCTCCACCTACAAACAGGTCAATGCGTTTGAGGCCAAAAAGCGCGGCGCTGCAATGGCTGCGGGCAATATTTCCAGGCACATCGAGCGGGACGTGATCGACAAGCCCAAGACGTGGATGCCACTGGCCTACTGCTGGCGCGGCGGCAAACGCAGTGGCTCCCTGTCACTGGTGCTCGACCAGATCGGCTTTCGGGTCACACTCGTGGAAGGCGGCTACAAGGCGTTTCGCGCGGCGCTGGTGAAAGACATCCCGCGGCTGTCCGCGCTGGTTGATTGGCAGGTGATTTGCGGCACCACGGGTTCGGGCAAAACACGCTTGTTGCAGGCGCTCGCGCAGGAGGGTGCGCAGGTGCTGGATCTGGAGGCTCTGGCCAGTCACCGCAGTTCCGTTTTGGGCGCCCTGCCCGGCCTTGCACAACCCTCACAAAAGCGTTTTGACACCCTGGTGTGGGACGCGCTGCGGCAGTTTGACGCCGCCCGGCCAGTCTATGTGGAGAGTGAAAGCAAAAAAGTCGGCAACGTGGCGGTGCCCGCTTCACTCATCGAAGCCATGCGGCAAGGCCGCTGCCTGAACCTGCAATTGCCCGACGAACACCGCGTGGCCTTGTTGATGGAAGACTACGACTTTTTCGTCAAGGACGCGGCGTATTTTTGCGAGCGCCTGGGCGCGTTGACTGAAATACGTGGGAAGGCCGTGGTGGAAGACTGGCAAACGCGCGTGCGGGCGGGCGACGTGGCTGCGGTTGTGCAGGAACTGCTGAGCCTGCACTACGACCCGGTTTACCTGCAATCCATGCGTCGGAACTTCAAAAGTTTTGAAGCGGCCAAAACCGTTACGCCCAAGGGTTATTCCATTGAAGCCATGCGCCGGCTGGCGACGCACATTCTCGCGGGGAATTGAAAGCCGGTCTCAGGCGGGCGTGCTGCCACCGGTCTGTGCGGTGTTGGCGGTGTCAGGCGTTGGCGGTTGGCCGCCCTGATCGTCGTCATGCGGCCCATCGCCCACTTTGCGTTCGGCTTTGGATTTGAGTT
>JANMMR010000257.1:0-2418 GCA_031373455.1 Rhodoferax sp. | reverse complement strand
ACATGACCGGCACGCCCGACGCGCCGCGCCGCGCCATCACCACCTACATCGATTTTTCCACCGCGCAGGCCTGCGCCATGGGCGCCGTGGCGGCGTTATGGGCGCGCGAGAAAGCCGACAAAGGCGGTACAAGCGGTAAAGGCCAACTGGTGGAAGGCTCCTTGTTACGCAGCGCGGTGATCCAGACCAATGGCCTTTTGATTGAGCAGTCCGTACGCGAGTCAGACCGTATTCCCCAGGGCAATCGCGGTTTTGCCGCGTCCCCCAGCGACGCCTTCAAAACTCAAACTGGCTGGCTGTTGATACAGACCATTGGCGACGCGATGTTTCTGCGCATCTGCGACTTGATTGGCCAACCCGGCATGAAAACCGACCCGCGTTTTGCCAACGACGCGGTGCGCGGAGAAAACAGCTTGGAGATCAGCCGCGTATTGGGCGAATGGTGCGCCACCGTGACCCGCGACGAAGCGCTGGACGCCCTGGCCAAAGCCAAGATTCCCTCGGGCCCGATTTACACCCCGCGCGAGGCGCTGGAAGACGCCCAGATCCAGGCCGCCGAGCTGTTGCCGATGCGTGGCTTCCCCGGCATGTCGCAGAGCTATCCGCTGGCGCCGCACCCGGTTGACATGTCCGGCACACCCGCCGAGTTCCGCATGCCTGCGCCGCAGCTTGGGGAGCATACGGATGCGGTGTTGCGGGAGTTGGGGTTTGATGGGGCGGCTGTTGCCAGATTGCGGGAACAGAAAGTGGTTTAAGGTGAATTGGGCCCGCTCCAGCGGCCCCTACTTTTTGAAGTGCAGACAGGAATTTCCGGCTAGTCGTCGCCGTCGTTGACGGTGAGCGGCGTCCTTTGCAGGCAACTCTTTTGCACCCGCTTGAGCGCGCGATAGACCACACGGCGCTCTTCTGGGGTCATCACATGAATCGCCTCAGCCTGGCTCCTGCGCGCCAGCGGGATAACCTTTTCATGCAAAGCGCCTCCCGCCGCCGTAATGCCGCAGGTGAGCTTTTTTCGCGGTGTGTTGCCGACAAACTGCAAATGGACAAAACCGCGCTTTTCCATCTGCCGCAAGGTGCGGCTGACCAGCGCCTTGTCAGACGTTGACTGAATCACCAGCTCGGCGAAAGGCAGGCTTTTGGCATGCGCCAAAAGCGAAAGCAGTCGCCACTCCGGTACGGTAAGTCCAAATTGCTGAACGTAGGGCAAAGTCACAGACCGCCGCAGCGCATTCACCACCTGGCTCATCACCGTTGTCAAAAAGTTGTCAACGGTCAGGCCTTCGCCCGAGGCCGGCAAACCTGACCACGGCTCCTGCCCTTCCGAGACATTTTTGGGAGGTTCAGAGACGGCTTTTATCTTGTTCATTGTTTGGGATTTTTATGCATTCGGGCAGCGAGCTCTCAGCAGCCCCGGATTGTTTCACAGGCCAATTCCGATGAAATTTGATACTTGAAAATTTTTTAAAATCATTTAAATTTTAAAAAGCAATAAGTAGTTGCAGCAAGTTGATGAGTCAACAATCAAATTCTACGATTGCACCCAGTTTGAGTCAAACGGCCAAGGTGTCGCGGATCAAACCGTAGACGGGTCATTGCCACAGTCGATCTGCCCGCACTTTTGCTCCGGACCGTCGGGAGTAAATTGCATTTTCAGGAGTTAAAAAATGAAACTTTTCAGTCGTTATCTGCTGGTTGCAGCATTCGCTGCAAGCGCCGTCTTAAACATCAATAGCGCAGCATTTGCACAGGCCTACCCCACCAAGTCCATCACGGTTGTGGTGTCCTACCCGCCCGGAGGCGACACAGATGCCATTGCGCGCCTGTTTGCCGACAAGCTCTCCCAGAAACTCAAGCAAACGGTGGTCGTTGAAAACAAGCCCGGAGCCGGTGGCACCATTGGCAACTCTTTTGTAGGCCGTGCCACGCCAGACGGCTACACCCTGCTGTTCACACCCAACCCCTTCACCACAGCGCCCATGGTGCTCAACCTCGCGCCCAGCGCCAGCTACGACGTGCTCAACGGCTTTGAAGCCGTCACCAAAATCGCCACCCAGCCCCTGGTGCTGGTGGCCCACCCCAGCGCAGGCCTCAAGAACACCGCCGAGATGGTCGCGGCTGCCAAGGGTGGCAAAGCCCTGTCCTACGGCAGCCCCGGCGCAGGCTCGCCCATGCATGTGGTGGCCGAATGGTTGAACCGCGCGGCTGGTGTCAAGATTCAGCACGTGCCCTATCGCGGCGTCGGCCCGGCGGTCATCGATGTGGTGGCAGGCCTTGTCAGCACTGCCTGGGTTACCTTGGGACCCGTCACGCAGTACATCGCCCAGGGCCGTCTGACTGCCGTGGCGATTGGTGACGCGCAGCGTTCAGCGCTGGCTCCCAACATTCCGACCCTGGTCGAGGCGGGCTACAAGGACGTGG
>JANMMR010000239.1:0-1914 GCA_031373455.1 Rhodoferax sp. | reverse complement strand
CTTGAAAATTTAATTATCGGGATGCAGTGCAAGGCAAAAACCGCAGCCATACACAGGTATGGCGAGGATTTTTAACGCCGCAATGCGCCCGAGAATTGGATTTGCAAGCCACACCTTTACATTTGTTCCCAGGGCAAATTGTCATGCCGCCAGCCGTTGACCGTCGAGCGGTGAAATTTGTCGTCAAGATCGCCCTCGAAGCCATGCACCACATTGACCACGTCGGTAAATCCGGCGGCTTCGAGCGCCACGGCGGCGTCTACCGTGCGTTTGCCGCTGCGGCAGATCAACACCACGGTGCGGGTTTTGTCGTTTTGCGCCTCGCGCTCGACCTGGCGCACAAATTCCGGCGGGTTGGGCGTCAGATCGGGGTATTCGTACCAGGCAATCATGTGCACGCCGGGCGGGCGGCCCACGTAGATCGACTCGACCTCCATGCGCACGTCAACAAACAGCGCTTGGGGCTGCTGCTGGATCAACGCCCAGGCGTCTTTGGGGAGCAAATGCTTCATGCCACTATTGTCGGCGAGGTAGGCAGCGCGGCTGGCCGCCCCTACACCCATCCGTCCCCACGCGCACGGCAGCTTGACATGTTTTCTACAATCGGCGCATGAAACCGCTTTCGCACGCCTACACCCGGGCCCAGGCCCTGCCCGCCCTGCTGGCCCAACGCGTGGCCATTCTGGACGGCGCCATGGGCACCCAAATCCAGCGCCTGCGTCTGGACGAGGCGCATTACCGCGGTGAGCGCTTCAAAGACTTCCACAAAGACGTCAAAGGCAACAACGAGCTGCTGAGCCTCACCCAGCCTGGCGTGATCCAGGACATCCACGAGGCTTACCTCGCGGCGGGCGCCGACATGGTTGAGACCAACACCTTTGGCGCCACCCGCGTGGCGCAGGCCGACTACGACATGGCGCCGCTGGCGCGTGAGATGAACCTGGCCTCGGCGCGGCTGGCGCGCGCGGCTTGCGACAAATACGCAACACCCGGGCGGCCGCGTTACGCCGTCGGCGCACTCGGGCCCACGCCCAAAACCGCCAGCATCAGCCCGGACGTGAACGACCCCGGCGCGCGCAACGTGTCGTTTGAAGAGCTGCGCGCCTCGTATTACGAGCAGGTGGAAGCGCTGGTCGAAGGCGGCAGTGATGTGCTGCTGATCGAAACCATTTTTGACACCTTGAACGCCAAGGCGGCGCTGTTCGCCATCGACGAGTATTTCGAAGCCTCGGGCGAACGCCTGCCGCTCATCATCAGCGGCACCGTCACCGACGCCTCCGGGCGCATTCTTTCGGGCCAAACCGTCACCGCGTTCTGGTACAGCGTGCGCCACGCCCAGCCGCTGGCCGTGGGTTTGAACTGCGCGCTCGGCGCAGCGCTGAAGCGCCCCTACATCCAGGAGCTCAGCCGCGTCGCGCCCGACACCTTCATCAGCTGTTACCCCAACGCCGGTTTGCCCAACCCGATGGCTGAAACAGGTTTTGACGAAACGCCCGAAGTCACCTCGCGGCTGATCCGCGAATTTGCAGCTGAAGGCCTGGTCAACATCGTGGGCGGCTGTTGCGGCACCACCCCTGAACACATCGCGGCCATCGCGCAGGCGGTGCAAGCGTTGCCGACGCGCACGGTGCAAAAGCCGTTCTTCTACAAGGAAGCCGCTTGACCGCCACAAATCAGCCGTCACCCGTGCGCAAACTCGTTGTGCGATACCTGCCCGCCGCTGCGTTGGCGGTGGTGGCCACTTGCCCGGTGCTGCTGGCGACGGCGCAAACGGCAGCGCCAGGGGCCGCAGCCGCCGCCGCGCCGATGCCGGCGATCCCCCGTTTTGTCGAAGAAACCGACAGCGCCGGCTTGCAGAGCCGTTTTGAGGGGGAAGACGAATACATGGTCGGCGGCGGCGTGGCCACCTTTGAC
>JANMMR010000161.1:0-3824 GCA_031373455.1 Rhodoferax sp. | reverse complement strand
GTGGCCCTGGTGGTTTCGGGCATGCTGGTGCGCCGCTACAACTGGCCGCCCTTGAGCCTGCTCAAAGTGGGCAGCTTTATCGCCGGCCTGGCCTTCATGAGCCAGCCTTTCATGGGCAGCCCCTGGCTGATGGCCTGCGGGTTTTTCATGGCGGGTTTTGGCATGGGCCTGGTGTTTCCGGCCTTCCAGACCCTGGCTTCGCTGGGCGTTGAAAGCCGCGAGCAGGGCAATGCAGCAGCAGCAGTCTCCACCGCGCAGGCCATGGGCATGGTGGTGGCGCCAATTGTCTCGACCAGCCTGTACCACGTCGACCCGGCCTGGCCCTATGTGTTCATCGGGGTGCTGCTGCTGGCGCAGGGGACGGTGTTGCAGTGGCGCCAGCCCAAGGCGGGCTTCACTGCGGCGTGAGTGGGGTGTGAATGGAGTTTCAGGTGGGCGGGGACGGCCGAGTCGGCTTTTTTGCGCTTTCATTCTCTTTCGGGTGAGTGGCGGCTCAGTTGTGGCAAATTGTTAACATGGGCATTAACAATTTGTTGAAATTCTCTTGGTTTTCAAGTTTTTTAGTTTTTTTGGGCTCCAAGTCTCGTATTGGTTGAATTTATTGCTATGTTTAATATAGCAATTGCGAGTTACCCCAGCTAACTTGATTCATCCATGCTGATTCGTCGTGGTGGCCAGTCCGCGCGGCGACAGCGCAATCAAAGCCCGGTCCCATTGCCCTGTCGCTGCGCTCGGGGTAACGAACTTGGGCGCCATCAGGCGCACAGCGTGACCGTAGGTCGCAAACAATCTGGCCCAGTGATGGGCACCAGAACAGGCCTCCATGCCAATCAGGCAAGGTGGCAGCGCTGCAATGAGTTCTGCGAGCCTGGCACGCGGCACACCGGGGCGAATCAGCGCCGCTTTGCCTGTAGCATCGACACCATGCACGGCAAAGACGTTCTTTGCCAAATCGATTCCAACCGTTACGATAGTCATGGACTTCCCCTTCACAAGTGAGTTGATGAGAGATTGCACTTCCCATCGTGGCACTAAATTGCCATTTGCCGCAACCGCGCGGATGGCTTGGGACGGGGAAGTCCCTTTCATTCGTTAGGCTTCACAGGAGTCCCCTTGAGCGACATATACGCGAACGCAGTCGACTCGTTGCGCATAGGAATCGAGCACTTTCTCAAAGAGCCGACCTACTCCAGTCGCAAGCACGCGATCCTGACGCTCTTCCATGCTGTCGAACTGTTTCTCAAGGAGCAGCTACACCGCACAAATCGCCTGCTTATCTATCGCAACATCGATGCCCCAGTAACCGATGACTCGCAGACCGTGGGGATCAAGGAGGCACTATCCCGCCTCGAGAATCTCGGTCTTGGGCTCCCCAAACAGCAGCGCGCGATCATTGAAAACATTCAGAAGCGCCGGAACCGCATCGAGCACCATCGCTACGACCAGAAGGAGGAAGATGAAGTAGTGATCGCTGAATCACTTCAGTTCATCCTCTTCTTCGTGGACAACGTGCTTCGTGGAAAGTTGGAAGCAGACATACCTGCAGAGACCCTTCGAGAGATCCAACGTATCGTCTATGAACGCGATCAGTTGTATGGGATCGCGATGCATCGGCTCGAAAGGTGGATGCACGACACGTGGCCCGACTGGAACAACGAGCAGACCGACACTCCCGACGAGTTTGTCGGGACTAACGATTGCCCGATCTGTAGGGACAGCTTTCTTGTATCTGGCTATCACCCAAAGCCGTTCTGCTTTCGCTGCAACACAACTGTAGATGCCGAGGAATGCGAGTACTGCGGCCGCACGTACCTAGCGGGGAGCCCATGCCACTCAGAGGCGGAGCAGGAGCAGTGACGCCTAACCCTTTACAGGGACTTCCAATTTAGTCAACGGCTGTTTTCTGGTTTTGGTTTTCTTCCTTGACAAACGGTATTCCTGCGTTCGCGTGATGTGAAGCTGCGATCAAAAGAGGAACAGACTGCACATCTACAGGCGGGCTTGTTGCGCTGCTGCCAGCGCGGCCCCAGATACGAACCGCCCGGCAGAGCTCCATTCCGTTCCCGTGGTCGTTGCCAATTGAACGCCACAAAGGGTCAGTCGAGCTTGCCTGCCGCCGGTCTGACCTGTTGACTGCATCTTCGGATTCACGTCTGGCAAGGAACGAATTACAAAGCTTCAGGTGATCGGGCCTAGGCAACAGCGGCTGCCGCAGCCAAGCCCGGCTTCACGCTCACATGGTGTGCGTCAAACGCCTTGCCGCGCACAAACACCGCCCACAGGATGCGGGCGTTCTTGTTGGCCAGCGCCACCACAGCTTTTTGCCAGCCTGACTTCTCCTTGAGTTGGCACGCCCATTGGGAGATCGGGTCATCCCGGGTGTGGGCTGTCATCACTGCTGATTTAGCCCCCTGGATCAGCAGCATGCGCAAGTACACATCCCCGCGCCGGGGGCTCCATTCGTTAGTCGAGACTCAAAACTGCGGCCGCAGTCCTGTTGATCTCCTTGAGCTAAACGAGCATTCCCCGGCGCAGGTCCAAACCTTTTACTCATCAACGACAAGTCATCACGCGGTGACATCTACAACTTCAAGCTTTCTTTTTGCCGTAAAGCGGTACTCACTGCGCAGGAACTTTGAACGCTTCGCCGCGTTAGCCTGCTGGAAGGCAAGTTGGTTACAGTAACGGAATGGCACCTACCATTGTTCGCGACGGTCAATTTCGCCTTTTCTTTTTTTCACGGGAAGAGACCCGCATTCATGTGCATGTTGCGCACAGTGACGGTGAAGCGAAGTTTTGGCTTACACCACAGGTGGCTTTGGCCAACCATACTGGTCTTTCTGCTGCGCAAATTCGGCAAGCGCAAGCAGTTGTGAATGCACATTTGAAGGAGATCCAAGATGCCTGGAACCACCACTTTGGCGGCTGAAGTTACCCATGTTTCGAAGCACGGGTTTTGGCTTCTGCTTGCCGACGAAGAACTGCTCGTGCCGTTCGATCAATTCCCATGGTTTCGAAAGGGGACGATCGAACAGATTTCAGAAGTCCAGTGGCCAACTCCCGATCATCTCTATTGGCCGGGTTTGGACGTTGATTTATCGGTGCAGTCCATACGAAACCCATCGGCATTTCCGCTGGTTTCGGGCGCAGCAGGCTAACTGGTTGGTCCACCGTATTCGCCTTCGGCTCCCCGGTGACCGCCAACGTTAGGCATCACGGTGCCGTTGCGCCAGAATCGAAATACAACCACGAAGGAGAACTCGCGACGAAGACAATGACCTGCAAAGAGTTGGGCGGAGCGTGCGACTTGGAGATTCGTGCAAAGACCTTTGAGGAGATGGCTCAAATGAGCCAGAACCATGGCAAGGAGATGTTTCAGAAAGGCGACAAACCACATCTGCAGACTATGGATGAAATGAGGCACCTCATGCAATCCGCGGACGGAATGGCCCAGTGGATGGAGGGCAAGCGCAAAGAGTTTGATGCCAAGCCCGACGAAAGTGACGCCTAACAATCGGTAGCAACGGACGGTCCGCTGCGCGTCCCGTTTACACAAAATTCAGGACACGTCCCGTCGTGGTCGTGGCCGAGTAGGGCCGGGCGGTAAACGTCAAGCCAATTCACGCAGGCGTGAAGGCCAGGCGCACGTAAATCGGCGCAAACGCCTCGGCCTGGGTGATCTCGACGAGGATTTCCTTGGCCAGCTCCAGCAGCGCCAGAAACGTGACGACCATCACCTGCTGGCCCTTGGCCGGGTCAAACAGCTTCTCGAACTCCATGAACTTGCGCCCTTGCAGGTGGCGCAACACGATGCTCATGTGTTC
>JANMMR010000156.1:0-1822 GCA_031373455.1 Rhodoferax sp. | reverse complement strand
CTTTGTCCAGGAGCGAGATCTTGATGCCGTCTACTTTGTCAGGATGCGCGTTGATCACGTCCAGCGCGGTTTGCATCGCACTATCGACATCGTTGCTGCCCCAATAACCGGCCAGCGCCGGGTCAAACATGTCGCCCAGCCAGTGCAGGATGACGGGCTGCTTCGCCTGCGTGAGGATGTGGTCGTACACCCGCTCGTAGTCCGCCGGCGAGCCCGCCACACGGGCCAATGCGCGGCTGGCCATCACGATGAGTTTGCCGCCGAGTTTTTCGATGGCTTCCATCTGGAACTCGTAGGCGCGGATCACGTCGTCGACCGATTTCACTTCGTCGAGGTTCAGGTGGTCGGTACCGCAGCCCGAGGCGATCAAGGCGCCCGGAAAGTCTTTTGCAGCGGCGAGTGAATGGCCGATGAGTTCCAGGGACGTGGGCCAATCCAGCCCCATGCCACGCTGCGCAGTGTCCATCGATTCTGCGACACCGAGGCCCAGCGACCACAGGTACCGGCGGTAGGCGAGGGTGGCGTCCCAGTCGACCGCACATTGCAGCCACGGGTCGATGGCGGCCAGCGGGTTGGCCACCACATGGGCGGCAGAATAGGCGATGCGGTTGAAGGCCGTGGCCCCGCCTCCCGCAGGCGGCGAGCCTATGAGCGTGTAGTTCTGCAATATGCCGCTGGATGTCGGCAGAAGCAGGTTAAGGGCCATGATTTTTGGAAATTTATAGAAAACGGGTCGCTAGGTCTCGCGAAATTTGCGTAACCAGCTACTAAATTGATAGTGGCGGCACATCCACCCAGCGGCGTTCCTTCCAGGATTGCAGCGCGGCTTCGACCAGTTGCACACCTTTGGCGCCTTCGGGCAATGTGTATTTCCAGGGCGCGGTGGCGTCGTTATCCTCCACCACGTGGCGGATGAAGTCTTCCCACTGGATCTTGAAGCCGTTGTCGTACACCTGCGTGTCAGGCACCTCGGCCCACTGGTCGAAGAAGGGCATCATCTGCTTTTCATCGGGGTTCCACACCGGGCGCGGCGTGTTCACCCGGCTCTGGGCGCGGCAGGTGGTCAGGCCCGCAACGGCTGAGCCGTGGGTGCCGTCGACATGGAAGGTGACGAGGTCATCGCGGCGCACACGGGTTGTCCAACTGCTGTTGACCTGGGCGATGACTTTTTCACCGTCCGGCCCTTTGAGCTCAAAGGTGGCGTAGGCCGCGTCGTCAGCCGTGGCGGTGTAGGGCTTGCCGGCTTCGTCCCAGCGCGTGGGAATGTGCGTTGCGCCCAGGCACGAGACCGATTGCACCTCGCCAAACAGGTTGTCCAGCACGTAGCGCCAGTGGCAGACCATGTCCAGGATGATGCCGCCGCCGTCTTCTGTGCGGTAATTCCAGCTGGGGCGCTGAATGGGCTGCAGGTCGCCCTCAAACACCCAATAACCAAACTCGATGCGCACACTCAGCATGCGGCCAAAGAAGCCGGCGCGGCGCAACATGTCGAGTTTGCGCAGGCCGGGCAAGAAGAGTTTGTCTTGCACCACGCCGTGTTTCAAGCCGCTTTTTTTGTTCGCTTCCTGTGCCAGGCGCACGGTCTCGACGGCTTCATTCAGGTTCGTGGCGATGGGTTTTTCGCAGTACACGTGTTTGCCGGCGCGAATTGCTTTGGCCAGCAGCGCCGGGCGCATTTGGGTGGTGCCGGCATCGAAGAACACGGTGTCGCGCGGATTGGCCAATGCAGCATCGAGGTCTGCGCTCCAGCGTTCGATGCCGTGTGTCTTGGCCAGGGCTTCAATTTTTGCGGCGTTGCGGCCAACCAGAATCGGGTCTGGCA
>JANMMR010000141.1:0-10138 GCA_031373455.1 Rhodoferax sp. | reverse complement strand
GCCTGCGCCGTAACAGGCGAAGTGAAAGGCGATCAGGCCGGACAGGTTTGCCTCGGCCGGCAAGTCCTCTGACGAGAAGTAGAAATCGCGGGGCACCGGGCCGCGGTGCAACACCGGCCCGGGCCAGTCCTGGCACAACAAAGCACCCTGGTCGGCCAGTTGGCGCGCATCGCCATTGGGAAAACCCATGCCATGGCTGGCGGTGAACAACAAGCTCGGGCGCTGCTGGCCCAACAAGGCTGTGGCGAGGTTGGCCTTGGTGGCCTGATCGGCCAGCAGAGTCTCCAGTGCCCAGGGTTTGGTGGCACTTTTGGCCATGAGTTGTGCCAGTGGTGCAACCAACCGGTCGGCGCTGAGCTGGGTGGCGCGGTCGCCCCGGTTGCGCACGCCAAAAAAGAGGGCACGCTGCGCAGTGTCGGGCGGTGCGGCTGCAGCTTTTTCTTGCTGCACCACGCTGTTGGCGTAATGGGCGTAGTCGGCCACGTTGTCAAAGTGCAGGCGCCCCACCGCGTAATTGACATCGAGCTCGTACTGAAACCGAAACGGCACGGCCTCTGGATCGCCCACCAGCAGAAGGTAAAACGGCACTTTGCGCGGGTCGGGCGTGCCAAAGTCCTTTTTTCGCGGCGCTCGCCCCAGCCATGCCCGGGCGCGGTCGGGCACGTCGCCCACGCGGTAACCGTCTGCGCCGCTGTACAAGCGGTAGCGCTCACCGGCCTGCGACTTGCGCAGTGACAACAGAGGCTCCAGCGCGGCGATCAATTCTGGCGTGGCGTCACTCGCGAACACGACACCCCAACCCGCCTGCTCCAGGTCGTTGCGGTCAAAGTCCATGCCCAGGTGCCCGAACGCGCCGCCGGCCGCGCTGCGTGTGCCCAATGCCTGCAGCTGTTCGCTGTCGGGTTTCTCACCCCGCGCCAGGCGCGCCAGATCGGCAACGGCCACGTCGGGCAACAAGTAGGCACCGGTTGAACCGTTGATGCCGTTAAGCACCAGGGCTTCGTTGGCGTCAATTGCGCTTGGATCTGTCGCCATGGGAGTGCCCCTTTCGTCGCTAGCGGCCTTCATTGGCCAGGCGGGTGGCCGTGGCCAGCATGCTGGCGCGGCCGAGTTCCCACCGGTACAGGCCTGGCCCGGCGATGACCAGGCGCGAGGCATCTTCGTTCATGACCAGGCCGGTGATGGGCCGGCCGAAGGATCGCCCAAGACGCGTGCAATTGCTGCTGTCCAGCGGGCCAAAACAGGCCACCACCTGGCCATTGCGATCGGCTGAAAACTGGGCCTGTGTGCCCTCGCGCATGCCGGTTGCAATCTGGTCGACGGCGTGGTCGTGTTGCTCACTGAACGAGGTTCGGCTGGTTTCGACCTTGAACTCCCAGGTGCTCACGTCATTCGGGTTTTCCGTCGACACAATGACGCGGCTGCCATCAGCGTTGAAGGCCAGCGCGATGACCGGGCTGGCCAGACGGCCGCGGGCTTCGGCGATTGGCTGGCCAGCCAGTTTGCCGGCGGCCAGACGCCGCACTTCCAACGTGTTCTGCCCGGTGCCCAACGCCACCAGTTCACCCTTGGCATCCATGGCGACGGACGCCACCACCTGACCTAGCGTGGTTTTGACCGGGCCTTGCCAGGCGCCATTGGCCGCCTTGGTCCACACCAGCAAGTCGGCACCACGGGCCGCGAGCAGGGTTTTGCCGTCTGGCGCGAATGCCATTGTGTTGCGCGGGGTGCACGACTCGGAGGGTCCACCTGCCGCACCCTCGGTGAGCCAAGCCAGTTTGGCCAGGTCGGCGGGTGGGCCGAGCTTCACGCGGCCAGAGCAGGCTTGAATTGCCAAATCGGCGCCGTCGCGGCTCATCGCCATCGCGCGCACGTCTTCGTCAGCCACCCAGGCAGCACCCGAGCGCACATACTGGCCGCCGGTTTCACGCATCAACTGCACGGTGCGCTGGTCTGACTCAAGCGCCATCAGTGCGTCCAGTTTGGCCGAGCCGCGCAGGCCAAGCCAGCTGCTTGCGGCAACTCCGTCCACTACGATGGGTTTGGCCAGGGGGCTGCGTTGCTCGGTGTCGACCAGCACCACCCCTTTGGCGCCGCCAATCACCACCACGCCCTCGCGCTTGGGGTGGACGGCAACGGCGTACAGTTTTTCGTCCCACCCCGGAATGCGCGAGGCACGGGTGGTGGCGCTGCGAAAATCCGACGCCTCGGCCACTTTGCCGGGGAAAGTCCAGCGGATCAGGGACTTGTCTTCGCCCACGCTGAACAGATTTTTTCCGTCGTTTGAAAACGCCAGGCCGTTGATGCGCCCGCGCGACTGTTTGTTCAGCACTTTCGCGGCTGGCACGTCGACACCCTGGGCCCGGGCGGACCACACGTGCAAATCACCACTGGCATCGCCCGCGATGATCCAGCGGCCGTCCGGGCTGAGCGCCAAGGCCTGGAGGCTGGGTTTGTCCTGCGCCATGAAAGTCGCCTCCGGTTTGCCCGAGGCCGCAATGCGCGGGTTCCAGAGCGCGACACGGCCGCCGGTATCCGCCGAAACCAGGCGGTCATCGGCTGCACCGTTGACCTCACCTTTGGCCGCACCATCGGGCAGGAAACCAATGTGGAAAATGTCCGACTGGTGAACCAGGCTGCCCACACTGAAAAGCGGACGCGGTTTTGCACGGTCTGAAATGTCCCAAAAGGCAATGCGTTTTTGACGGCTGGCCGCGGCCAGTATCGTGCCTTGCCGGTTCAGCGCCAGGCTGGTGATTTGCGGAACCGACGGGTCCTGCGGATCACCGGGCACGGCCAATCCATCGGCGATTTCATTGCGCCAGCGGATGTCGCTGATTTTCCGCAGCGAGTCGGGCTTGACCTCCCACAAGACGATGTCGCCCCCCTCATCGCCCGAAACCGCCACACCCGTGGCGCCACCGGCACCGCTGTACGCCACGCTGGTGACGCCCAGCGCATGGCCGCCGGGCGAACGCCCCAAGGTCCGGTTGCCGGCGCTGGCCCAAAAGCCCAGGGTTTTGTCCAGGCTGGCCGACAACACCAGCTCGCCACCGTCGGCAAAAGCCAAACTGCGCACACCGGCCTGGTGCTCGCCCAGGCGCCGCTCGACCGGCGGGTAGCGGCCCAGCACGCGAATCAGGGTGGTGTCTACGGCCGCGTTCAGGCCGTCGAAATTTTGCTGTGCAATCGCCTCCTGCGTGGCAATCAGCAACTTCAGGCCGGCGGTGCTGTTGTCGTCCCGCACCAGCAGCGCCGCTTCTTTCAGGCGTGAATCCAGAAAATCCTGGTAACTCTTGCGTTGTGCTGTTTCGGCTTTGGCGCGCTCCAGCTTGGACTGGCCTATCGCGTGGTTCAGCCACAACGCAACACCCACCAACAAGACCGAGGACGCCAGCATGATGCGCAATTGCATTTTGAGTTGCTGGTTTTTCTGCGCAATCACTTGGGTGCGCGCCTGCTCCACCAACACCTGGGCGCGCTTCTGCCACGACTCGGCCAGAAACTTGAGGTCCAGTTCGCCAATGAACTCCGGGTGCTCGCGGGCGAAGGCCTCGCCATGCTCGAGTTGCACATCGGTAAAGAGCATGTCTTCCGGCCTGCCGGCTTCGTCCCAGAGCTTGGCCTGTTTCTGCATCAGCGACAGGTGCTCTTCGCGCCAGCGGCGGTTGCCCTGGTAAAGCGGCGCGATGAGGCGGTCGTGCGACAGCTCGATCCATTCCCGGTCGCCGGCAATGTCGGCGCGCAGGATGTGGCGTTCGATCAGCTGGTTGAGCGCCGGCTCCAGTTCCCCGAGCTGCAGCGGGTCGCGCAGCACCTTGGTGCGCACACCGTTGCGTGACAACAGGCGGTCTTCGAGAAAGTCGCGCAGAAAACGCGAGGTGCCTTTGGCCAGTTTGCCGGCGGCGCTGATTTCCTCGGAAACATAGTCGGCCAGCGCCGCGTCGACCTGGCTGGTGGACTGGTTCGAGACGATGTCAGACGGCGTGATCGGCCGGCCCTGGCCCGCCACCACCTGGTCCCACAGGCGCCGGCAGCCGACCTGCAACAGCAGCGGCTCGACAAAACGGCCCATGAAGCCGGCGTCCGCGTTGGCGACCGGACCGGCCTGTTTGACGCGGCGCAAATCGTCCACCAGTGCCTTCGCCGATGCTTCGGGAAAATCACTGGGCGCCGGGCCGCTGATTGCCTGCATCGCCTGGTCGATTTCCAGCGGCAGCAGCCGCTGGCGAAAAGCCAGGCCGGTCGGAATCCGGTAGAGGTAGGGCTCGAGTTCAGCCACGTGGTCTTCGCGCATGGAAAACACCGCCCACACGGGTGGCATGTTCGCCGGTTTGTTTGTGCCAGATGTTTCGGGCGCATCCGGGTCGGCGTTCTCGCTGCTTGCCACTCCCTCGGGAGGCGATTCGTCGGCCTCGTCCCGGTCGTCCGCGTCGGCACCGCCC
Organism: Rhodoferax sp.; assembly: GCA_031373455.1. Taxonomy (GTDB): domain Bacteria; phylum Pseudomonadota; class Gammaproteobacteria; order Burkholderiales; family Burkholderiaceae_C; genus JANYCG01. The sequence continues at coordinate 5,693 of JANMMR010000141.1, read as the reverse complement.
AGCAGTTCGCCGACCTGGCGGATGAAGTCCTTTTTGAGCGCCCAGTCGGAGCGGTTCAGCGTGAAGAGCTCCTCGAACTGGTCAAAAATCACCAGCGGAAAACGCGTGCGCCCGCGCGCATCAAGCAGGGTCGGCAGGGTTCTGAAATACCCGGCCAGGTCCATGGTCTCGAGCACCTGTGGCGGCCTGCGCTGCGCCGGTTCAAGGCGTTTTTCAAGAATCTGCAGCGTGGCGTAGACGTAGGGGTTGCAGTGGGGCGAACCCTCGCGCGGCATGGCGTCCAGGCGCACCACAGGCAAGACGTTGAAACGCTTTTCGATCTGCGGAATCAGCGCGGCCTGGATCATCGAGGTCTTACCCGCCCCGGAGGGCGAGATCAACAAAACAATGCGTTTGGCCACCACCAAATCGACCAGCACCTGCACATCTGCCTCGCGCCCGTACAAGGTTTGCCCCTTGGTGAAAGGCACCGGCCCGACATACGGGTTTTCAGCGGAGCCGCAGCCAGCGCCAGTTGCCTGTTCAGATGGGGCTTGCATGCTCAGGTGCCTTCCCGTTTCACCACGCCGTCTTGTTCACACTGCGTCATCAACTGGGCCATGAAGGCCTCCGGCGTGCCCCAAAAGGTGGTCATCTTGCCCTGGGTCTGGAAAAAGGTGTCGATGTAGCGGGTGGCCCGGTCCGGATCGATCTGCGCGCCTTCCGAGGGGTTGATCTGGACTGCCACGCGCACACTTTGTTCACCCTGGCGGTTGCCAGGCTGCTTGAGGATGCCGCGCAGCAGCACGCGAAAATCCCAGTCGTCCGGCTGGAACCCCAGCAAGAGCCAGCCCGACGCGGCAAACGCGCTGGACACCGAGCCCGGGATGCCCAGCTTTTTCAGAAACTCGGCGCGCGTCACGGCCGTTAAAAAATCAAAATAATCGTCTTCCGTCAACACCAGGCTTTCGGGCTGCTCCAGGTTGCCAAAGACGTGGAAGATCAGCGGCTGCTGCACGCTGGGCACATACCCTTTGGGCGGCGCATCACCAATCGGCTTGGGCATGTCGTTGATGACGCGCCAGGTGCACAACTGCACCTGTGGTGCCTTGCCCTGCTCGATCAGGGCGTCGCGCAGCAGGTTGTCGCGGTTGGCGTTGACAAACACCTTCAGCGGCAAACGTGCCAGCAAGCGGTGCACGTCCGCCGGGTTGCCCGCTCTTTGCGCCGTGCCGACTTCCTTCAGCATGTCATTGAGCAGGCCCTCCTGGGGCTCGCAGTTGATGAAGTCCCTGCCCAGGCGTTTGCCGGCCAGCTCCAGCTCGGCGCCAAAACGCTCGCGCACCTGGCTGACCAGGTATTTGCGCAACTCCGCAAACGCGTATTTGCGGCTTTGCCGGTAAGACAGGTACTGCGCCACCTGCGCCAGGTCGTCGCGGTTGCGCGGCGCCAGCGGAAACTCATACCGCTCGGCCCACTTGCGGGCCATGTTGCGCGAGCTGCCAAACTGCGACTCCACCAATCCCGGCCCCAATATCGGCACAAACTGGCCACTCTCGATGTCCAGCGAAAGGGCTGGCCATTTGTCGAAAGGCAGAAATTGCGAGCTGTCCGGTTGCCACAAACGGCCGGTCTTGAGGCGCATGAACAGGGTGGGCATCCACCAGTCGGGTCGCCCGCGGATCAGGCTGCGCGCACTGGCCACGGCGCGGTCGATCTGGCCGGAGTCGGCCAGTTCCCGCAACATCGCCGCCATGAACTGCGCCGACGTTTCCTGGGTGATCTTGCCCTGCATCGCCAACACGGCCGGCACACCCACCGACGCCAGGCGCGGCCCGATCGCATTCATCACCCCGTCCTGCTGGGCGCCGGCGCTTTCGCAAGAGGCCAGGATGATCAAGCGCGGCTGGCGGCCATGGTCGCCCAGGCGCTCAACCAGCTCCTGCCCGGCGATTGACAAGCCATTGCCATTTTCGGCCTCCAGCAAGAGGCGCGGCTCATGCCCGTCGATCAGCGCGCCATGGCAGACCAGATACAGGATGTCGTAACTGGCGCTGTTGAGCGTCGAGACAATGTTGGTCAGCGTGGCGTGGCCAGACAGCGCTGTGGCCGCAATGCGCCGCTGCGAGGTTTGCCCGGTAGTCTTCAGTGCAGCCATCGCCCGCTCTATTTCCTTGGCGTGGTCGATTTCACCGAGCTTCCATTTGGTCACGACATCGGCCGGGCTCGCAACCACCAGCAGCGCCTTGATGAAACCGGCGTCCGGCTCGGTGTGGGTGCGGTAGTCCTGCGACGCGAGAAACCGTGAAAACCACAGGTTGTCCTGGGCCAGCAGGGGTTTGTTGCCCAGCGGGTCGGCGATCAACTCCCAGGCCAGGCTGTGCAGTTCCGGCGCGCTCGCCGGGATCGAGAGGCGCACCCGCAAGGTCGACTGCGCCGCCGCCAGACCACGCGCGCGGCTGTAGGCATCAAACACCTTGCTGCCGGGAAAACCGAAGACCATCGCGCTGAGTTGTTGCCCATAGGCCAGGGGCTCGGCAGCGAGCTGCGCCAGTTTGTCGAAATCAAACTCGATTTCTACCGGATCCAGCAACTGGTCTTCGAGGTCCCGCGCCGGGTAGCTGAAGCGCGCGGTGATGAAATAACGCCCTTTGTCCAGCCACTCTATGCGCAGTTCCAACTCACAATGGTTAACCGGCATGAACAATGACCTCCGTTGGAAACCATTCTTCTATAGTCCCCAAGCAGAGGCAAGGCCGCTGTCCACAATAATAGGTAAGCGCTCCGTTACACAATCACACTTTTTGCACAGCCGCTGCGGCGGCGAGGAAGTCGTGCAGCAAGGGTGAGTCGTCCAGCACACCGGCTTCACGCTGGTGGAATTCAGGGTGCCATTGCACGGCGGCCACCCAGTCGCTCCCGGTGTGGCGGATGGCTTCGACGACACCATCGTTCGGGCAGTGCGCCTCGACCGCAAAGCCGGGTGCCAAGCGCTTGATGCCCTGGTGGTGGATGCTATTGATTTTATAACTGTCGGCGCCCGGCAAGAGCCGCGCCAAACGTGACCCTGGTACAACACTCAAGGCATGAAAATGGCCACTGAAGGCGTCTTCGTCGCGGTGCGCCAGTGCATTGGCGTGTTGCGTGGGGATGTCCTGGTAGAGCGAGCCGCCATAGGCCACGTTGATCAACTGCAGGCCGCGGCAGATGCCAAACACCGGTTTGCCGGCCGCCACAAACGCCCTCACCAAGGCGATTTCGTAGTCGTCGCGAACCCGGTCGCCTTGCCACTCGGGCTTCAAGGCCTGCTCGCCATAACTGCCCGGCCACACATCGGCGCCGCCGTGCATCACCAGGCCGTCGAGCCAGCGGGCGTAATCGTCCAGCAAGACATTGCCCTGCGTCGCCTGACGTTGCGCCGCCTGTTCACTCGCGCCGGCAACCGCTACGCCCGGAATCATCACCGGCAGCGCGCCACCGGCCATCACCCAGTGCGCGGTGGACTGTTCGATGTACTGCAGCGTGTTTTTGCCGTAAGCGGCGCGGGCGGGGTCCGGGTGCAAAAAACAGGCGCTGATGCCGATCTTGAGGGAAGCTGTCATGGGTTCGGAGAATTTGGGGCTGGCCCGCAATTAAACCGCGCTTTCAGGCAAACAGCGCGCTGATGTCGATGGTCGAGCGTTGCCCCACGTCGCCATGGCGCAGGGCCAGCCACGCCCCGGCGCGCTCGCGGCCCTGCCGGTGCAGCATCTGCAGAAACGGTGTGTGCGCGAGGGCCTTCGTCTCGGAGCGTTGCAGGCTGTCGAGTTCGTCCGCGTGGATCATGTGAAACCGCGTCTGCTGCAGGCGCAGGGCGAAGTTGTCGTCGCGCAGCGCGTCGGCCTGGTTGAACTGCGCCACCTGGGCAAACAATTGCATCTCGCGCATGAAGTTGGCATTGGTGGCCATTTCCTGCAGGCGGGTTTCGATTTCCTGCGCGCTGCGCGGCGTTGCCGCGTGCTGCAGCGGGTTGAGCAAGACCAGCAGGATGTCTTCCGAATCGCAGTCGTAAAACAGCGGCGACACCGGCGGGTTGGCGCAATAACCGCCGTCCCAATACGGCTCGCCGTCAATTTCAACCGGCGCAAACATCTTGGGCAGGCAGGCGGAGGCCATCAAAACGTCCAGGCTCAGCTCGCGCTCGCGAAAGACGCGCAACTTGCCGGTATTGGCCTGGGTGGCGCCGACAAACAGTTTGAACGGGCTGTGCGACCGCAAGCGCTCGAAGTCGACAAGCCGGCTGAGCAGGTCACGCAACGGGTTCAGCGCCAGCGGGTTGAGCTGGGCGGGTGAAAAATACCCCGCCCAGTGGGCGATCCAGCGGCCGGCTGGCAGGAGGTTGAAGGTATCACCCACACCCGGCGCTGCCACGCCCGGCGGGATGGGCTGGCCCACGTCGTTCCAGAAATTGGCCAGCGCCTGGCGCGCGCCCTCGCGTTCCTGGCCTTTTGGGCTGGTCATCCAGCCGTTGACCAGCAACACGGCGTTCATGGCCCCGGCGCTGCAGCCACTCAGGCCTTCAAAGGCGACGCGGCCATCTTCGAGCAGGGCGTCCAGCACGCCCCAAGTGAAGGCCCCGTGAGCGCCGCCGCCCTGGAGCGCGAGGTTCAGGCGCGGTGTCGGGGTGTCACCGCCCAGGTCAAAGGCCTGCTGGAACCGGGGGCGGGCGGGCCAATCTGGCGCGCTCTGCAGTGAATCTTGTGAAAGCGCGTCGGGACGCACCCCGTCTGCCAGCTCGCCGATCGCGTCCTGTAGGCCGTTTGCAGTCATCGGAACCCCCCGTTGCGCCAGTTTTGGCACTTTGTTGCAGTGCAGTATAGGGTTTTCCCGAGTTTTCTGCCGGTATACCCCTTTGGCGCGTGCGCGAAAATGCGCGCCATGAACATCACCAAAGACACCGTCGTGACCCTTCGCTACAGCGTTTCAGACGCTTCGGGCAAGCTGTTGGAGCAGGCCAAGGAGCCGATGGCCTACCTGCACGGCGGCTACGACAACACCCTGCCCAAGATCGAAGCCGCGCTGGACGGCAAAAGCAAAGGTTTCGCCACCAGCCTGCTGTTGCAGCCTGAAGACGCCTTTGGCCTGCGCAATGAGGCGCTGGCCCACACCATCCCGAAAAGCGAGTTCCCGCCCGGCGTGAAGGTGGGCGGACAACTCAAGGGCCGTGGGGTTGACGGGCAAGACCAGGTTTTCACCGTCATGAAAATCAAGGGTGACAACGTGCACCTGGACGGCAACCACCCCTGGGCCGGCCAGGTGTTGCGTTTTCAGCTGAATGTGACCGACGTGCGGGCTGCGATTCCCGAAGAAATAGAGCACAAACACGTGCATGGGGCGGGTGGGCACCACCATTGAAACCGGGCGGTTGGGTTTCGGCTTTGTCTTTGTCTTTGTAATTCTCGATTATTTTCGTTTAATTTACATTTAAAGTGTAAAATAGATGAAATAATAGTGATTATTGATATATTATTAGTAGCAATAAATTACGCTTTTACGTGACTTCATGGCGTTAAAAATTACCCTAATTTTTGTTGTTTAAGATATTTTATGGTACTTGCCAACCTTGTCGAACAGCGCCTGACCGAACTGGAAATCAAGGCCAGTTACAGCGAAGACCTGCTCGAATCGCTCAACCAGATCATCGTGCGCCAGCAGCAGGAGATTGCCCTGTTGCA
>JANMMR010000590.1:0-3543 GCA_031373455.1 Rhodoferax sp. | reverse complement strand
ACAAAGACGCGCTGGCGATCACGAACCGGTCACCCGTGGTGCGGGCGTGGCCCATGGTGGCCGGCATTGATGGTGCCGGCACCGTGCGTTCCTCCAGCCATGGCGCATGGCAGGCCGGCGACAAATTTGTGCACAACGGCTGGGGTGTGGGGGAAACCCATTGGGGCTGTCTGGCGGAACGGGCTTTGCTCAACGGTGACTGGCTGGTGAAGCTGCCAGAGGCATTCACGGCGCGCCAGGCAATGGCGATCGGTACCGCCGGTTACACCGCCATGTTGTGTGTGCTGGCGCTGGAGGACCACGGCGTGCAGCCCGGCGCGGGCGAGGTGCTGGTGACCGGCGCGACGGGCGGCGTGGGCAGCGTGGCCATCGCCCTGCTGGGCAAACTCGGCTACAACGTGGTCGCCGCCACCGGGAAAATGAGTGAAGAGGCGTATTTGAAGGCGCTGGGCGCGACCTCGATCGTCGACCGCGCCACCTTGAGCGCGGCCGGCAAACCGTTTCAAAAGGAGCGCTGGGCCGGCGTGGTGGATGCGGTGGGTTCCCACACCCTGGCCAACGCGCTGGCGCAAACCCGTTACGGCGGCGTGGTGGCGGCCTGCGGCCTTGCCCAGGGCATGGACCTGGCCACCAGCGTGATGCCCTTCATCCTGCGCGGCGTCACGCTGGCGGGGGTGGATTCGGTGATGGCGCCGCTGGCCAAACGCCAGCGCGCCTGGGACCGCCTGGCGCAGGATCTGGACGTGGCCAAACTCGAGTCGATGATTGACGAGGTGCCGCTTTCAGGCGCCATCGACAAGGCGCAGGCCCTGATGGACGGCAAGGTGCGCGGGCGGGTGGTGGTGAAGCTTGCCTGAGGTTTTTTTAGTGGCGTGAAAATGCTATATAAATAATAGCATAAAACGTATATTTCACGTGACTTGAGTGCCGAAAAACCTTCAAATTTTCGACATCTCACCTCCAAATCGCCAATTGTTAACACCCATGTTAACAATTGGCTTTTTTCACCTGGCGCTCACTTGGCACCGGCCGCTTCGAGCATTTTCACCATCTCGGCGTAGCCCCGCGAGCGCGCCAGCTGCAAAGGCGTGGCGCCAGTGCGGTCTTTGAGCTGCAGGTTCGCGCTGGCGTCGATCAGCGCTTTCAGAGTGGCCTGGTGGCGCCGGCCGCCGTCGCCCAGCACGATGGATTCAATCACCGCCGTCCAGTGCAGGTTGTTCACGTGGTCCAGCGGCGCGCCGGCCTTGATGAGCTGGCGCACCACACCGTCGTGCCCCAGGTGGGCTGCGGCGATCAGCGCGGTGCCGTCGTAGCGGCTGGTGGTCTGTTTGGCGCTGGCACCGAGCTCAATCAGTACACGCAGGGTTTCCTCGTCATCGGCTACCGAAGCGATGGTGACGCCGTCGTAGCGGTCGTTTTCCAGCAGGTTCAGGTTGGCGCCGGCTTTGGCCAGAGCGCGCAGGGCCTCGCGCTGTCGGGCAAAGGTGGCCACGTGCACGGGCGTGCGGCCGTTGGCCGCCTTGGCGTTGAGGTCGGCCTTGGCGGCGGCGAGTTTTTCAATCTGCGCCACATCACCTTTGTGTGCAGCCGCGTGCAGGCCGGCCAGCGCCGTCACCTCGGACGGGCTGGGCGCCACCTGGGCGGCAGCGTACCCCGCCAATACGGCCGCCGCGCCCAGTGTGAGGGCGACTGCGATGGCATGGAAGGCTGAGCGCAAGGCAAATTTTTGCAGGGACATGGTGGGTGCTTTGGAAAGGAGCGGGCAAACAAGTGGAAAGTTACGGGAAAGTAACGGGGAAAGTAACGGGGAAAGTAAGGGCGAAGTTGCGCAATACGAACCCATAGACACCCCCGCCGCACCGCGAGTTCCCCGGGTGTTCAACCGGGTTTCCCCTGATGCCGTTGCACAATCAGGCCATGAATAGCGCAATTTTGATGGGCAAACTCACGCCGCAACGCATGCTGATCCTCTCCGCCTTGGTGGCGGTGGTCACCATCGTGCTCAAAACCGGCGCCTGGTACATCACCGATTCGGTGGGCCTGTTGTCGGACGCGATGGAGTCTTTCGTCAACCTGGCCAGTGCGCTGTTTGGCCTGTTGATGGTGACCATCGCCGCGCGGCCGGCCGATGACGACCACCCGTTTGGCCACTCCAAGGCCGAATATTTCTCCTCGGGTTTTGAAGGCGTGTTGATCATCGCGGCGGCGCTGGCCATCATCTGGGCCGCCGCGCACCGCATTTTTGACCCACAACCGCTGCAGCAGCTCGGCTGGGGCCTGTTGCTTTCGGTGACCAGCTCGGTGCTCAATGGCGCTATGGCATGGCTGCTGTTCCGCGCCGCGCGTGAACACCGCTCGATCGCGCTGGAGGCCGACGCCAAACACCTCGTCACCGATGTCTGGACATCCGTCGGTGTGGTGATCGGCATCGGTTTGGTGATGCTCACCGGTGCCCTTTGGCTCGACGCGCTGGTGGCGATTGGCGTGGCGCTGAACATCCTGCACGAGGGCGGGCGGCTGGTCTGGCGCTCCAGCCAGGGCTTGATGGACGAAGCGTTGGAGCCCGAGGTGGTGGCCACCATCCGCGAAACACTCCAGGGCTTTGAGCACCAGCGCGGCGCCGATGACCAGCGCGGGGCCGGGCACATCATCCGGTTTGACCACATCAACACCCGCAAATCCGGGCAACGGCGTTTTGTCGACCTGCACATGCACATGCCGGCGAGCTGGAGCCTGGGCCGTGCCGCGGCCGTTCGCATGAGTGTGGAACAGGCGCTGATGAGTGCGGTGCCGGGCCTGCGCGCCACAATCCAGCTGTTGCCGTCCGACGTCGAAGCGCATTTTGACGACGCCCGGGACTTGATCTGATCGCCTAAACTGGGCGGCCTGGGTGTCGTGTATCGGCGCCCAAAGGCCAAACGGCCAACGTGAAGGTGGTTGATGCTCCTGAGTCTCGCAAAACAAGCTTGGTCTGCTGCGTTCTTTGTAGCGGTTGCGCTCACTTCGGAAGGCGCGCTGGCCCAGCCGGTGCGCGCCGAAACCCTTGCCACCGGGCTCGAGAATCCCTGGGCCGTGGCGTTCCTGCCGGACGGCAAATACCTCGTGACCGAGCGGCCCGGGCGCCTGCGCGTGGTCGATGCAACGGGTAAATTGTCAGCGCCGCTGGGTGGCGTGCCAGCCGTCGCGGCCGGCCGGCAAGGGGGTTTGCTCGACATCGTGGTGGATGCCGATTTCGCCCAGAACCGCACCGTGTACTTCTGCTTCTCGGAGCCGGGCATCGGGGGCAATTCAAGCGCCAACAGCACCGCACTGGCGCGCGCCCGCTTGAGTGCCGACGCCTCACGGCTGGAAGACGTCAAGATCATCTTCAGCCAAAAGCCCAAAGTGGCCAGCAGCCTGCATTTTGGCTGCCGCGTCGTTGAAAGCCGCGCACCGGGGGCCAATGGCGTGGCAGGCAAACCCGATGGCACGCTATATCTCACCTTGGGCGACCGGTTTTCCCGCAAGGAAGACGCGCAGACGCTGGACAACCACCATGGCAAG
>JANMMR010000062.1:0-4963 GCA_031373455.1 Rhodoferax sp. | reverse complement strand
TGCTCGCGCAAGGCACGGCGCGCGGCGTCGATCACTTCGCGTTTGGTGGAGCCGACATCCATCACCAGCATGTTGGGCGTGACCAGGTGTTTGATGGCCTTGAAGGTGGCTTCCGTGGCAGCGACGGGCACCGCGATCAACACAATATCGGCGCCAGACACCGCCAGTAACGCCGACGGCGCTTCGACGTCGATCACGCCCATTTGGCGCGCGCGTTCGGTGGTGGAAGGTGATTTGCTGTAACCGACGACGCGCTTGACCAGCCCGGCGCGTTTCATCGCCAGCGCAAAGGAGCCACCCATCAGGCCGCAGCCGATCAGGCCCAATTGTTCAAACATGATTTAAACCTTGCAAAGACAACATTGCAATTTTTCGACGGGCCGCCCCGAGTTCTCGAAGAGCGGCGAAGCCAAAAATTAGCCCCATCGGGGGGCAGCGTCGTACACGAAGTGACAAGCGTGGGGGCATCATTCACTGACGGGGTAGGTGCCGATTACTTTGTAAAAGGCGCAAAGGTTTTGCAGTTCCCGCAGCGCGGTAGCCACATGTGGCTGCGCCGGATGCCCCTGGATGTCGATGTAAAAATAATACTCCCACTGCCCGGTGCGGGCCGGGCGCGACTCAAAGCGCGTCATCGACACGCCGTGCTGCTTCAGGGGAATGAGCAGGTCATGCAAGGCGCCCGGGCGGTTGGGCACGGAGACCACGACGCTGGTGCAGTCCTTGCCCGTGGGCGATGCAGGCGGCAGGGTTTCAGGCAGGCAGATGACGGCAAAGCGGGTGCGGTTGTGGGCGTCGTCCTGCACGGCGGGCGCAGCGATATGCAGCCCGAACTGGCTCGCGGCCCGCTCGCTGGCCAGCGCGGCAAGGCCCGGGCTGGCGGCCGCCTGGCGCGCGCCTTCGGCGTTGCTGGAAACGGCTCGGCGCTCGGCGTCGGGCAGGTAACGGGTGAGCCAAGCCTGGCACTGGGCCAGCGCCTGGGGATGGGCCAGCACCACCTCAATGCCTTCGAGCGAATTGGTCAGGCGCAGCAGGTTGTGCCGCACCATCAGGCTGACTTCGCCGACCACTTGCGTGGGTGTGCGCAGGAACAGATCGAGCGAACGGGTGACTACGCCTTCGGCCGAGCTCTCGACGCCGACCACACCAAACTGCGCGCGGCCGGCTTCGGTGGCGTGGAAAACTTCGTCGAAATTGGCGCAATACACCAGCTCGGCTGCGCTGCCGAAATACTGAATCGCTGCCTGTTCGCAAAACGTACCGGCCGGGCCCAGCACGGCGACACGTTGTGGCGCTTCCAGATCAAGACAGGCCGACATGATTTCGCGCCAGATGGCTTCGACGTGTTGGCTTTTGAGCGGCCCGCCATTCGCAGACTGGATTTTCTCGATGACCTGGGCGACCCGGTCGGGCCGGAAAAGCGGCGAGCCTTCGCGTTTCTTGACCTCACCCACTTGCTCGGCCAGGTGCGCGCGCTGGTTGAGCAAAGCCAGCAACTGCGCGTCCAATGCGTCGATTTGCTGGCGCAGGGGGGCCAGGGTCGACGGGGCATCGGTTGGGGGCTTGAGGCTCACGCAGCGTTTTCCTTTAAATTTATTGAATAATGTTTAGTAGAAAATAAACGGAATCAAGTCACGAATAATTTTAATAGTTTGCTATTAAATATTCAGTAAATTTGATAAAAAAATAATCAATAACTAAATTAAAAACAAAAATAAACTAAATTTACTTTCCGCCTCCGTCGCCCGACGCGCCGTTTGTCCCGCCCCCCGCGCTGCCATTCGCGTCGGAATTGCCATTGCCGTCGCCCTCGGCTTCCGGCGGAATGGCGTCGTTCTCCACAATGCGCTGCAGGCCGCTCAATTTGGAGCCTTCGTCCAGACCGATCAGGGTGACGCCCTGCGTGGCGCGGCCCATTTCGCGGATCTCGCCGACGCGCGTGCGCACCAGGACGCCTTTGTCGGTGATCAGCATGATCTCATCGTCGCTGTGCGCCAGCGTGGCGGCCACCACCTTGCCATTGCGCTCGGACTGCTGGATGGCGATCATGCCCTTGGTGCCACGGCCGTGGCGCGTGTATTCCGTGATATTGGTGCGTTTGCCGTAGCCATTTTCGGTGGCTGTCAACACGCTTTGCTGCTCGTCTTCGGCGACCAGCATGGCGATCACGCTCTGCAAGTCGTCCAGCATCATGCCGCGCACACCGCGTGCGTTGCGGCCCATCGGGCGCACATCGTTTTCGTCGAATCGCACGGCTTTGCCGCCGTCGCTGAAGAGCATCACGTCGTGGGCGCCGTCGGTGAGCGACGCGCCAATCAAGAAGTCGCCCGGGTCCAGGTCGACAGCGATGATGCCGGCCTTGCGCGGGGTGGAGAACTCGTCGAGTGTGGTTTTTTTCACGGTGCCCATGCTGGTGGCCATGAACACATAGGCCGAGGCCGGAAAGCTGCGTTTGTCGCCCGTGAGCGGCAGCACCACGGTGATTTTTTCGCCTTCGATCAGCGGGAACATGTTGACGATGGGCCGCCCGCGCGAGCCGCGCGAACCCTGTGGCACTTCCCACACCTTGAGCCAATACAGGCGGCCGCGGTTGGAGAAACACAGGATGTAGTCGTGTGTGTTGGCAATGAAAAGCTGGTCCACCCAGTCGTCCTCTTTTGTGGCCGTGGCCTGTTTGCCGCGCCCGCCGCGTTTCTGCGCACGGTATTCACCCAGCGGCTGGCTCTTGATGTAGCCGCTGTGGGAGAGTGTGACCACCATGTCGGTCGGCGTGATCAGGTCTTCGGTGGAGAGGTCAAACGAGCTGTGCTCGACCAGGCTTCGGCGCGCGCCAAGTTTGGTGGCGCCAAATTCGCTCTTGATGGCGGTGAGTTCGCTGCCAATGATGGTGGAGACGCGCTCGGGTTTGGAGAGGATGTCCAGCAGATCTTCGATTTCAGACATCACCTCTTTGTATTCGGTGACGATCTTGTCCTGCTCCAGGCCCGTGAGGCGCTGCAAACGCATCTGCAAAATTTCATGCGCCTGGGTGTCGGAGAGGCGGTACAGGCCGTCTGTGCCCATGCCGAATTCTTTCTCCAGCCCATCGGGGCGGTAATCGTCGGCGTTGACGGCGCCGCCGTCTGCCCGGGTTCTCGTCAACATTTCGCGCACCAGTTTGCTGTCCCAGGGCTTGGCCATGAGTTCGGCTTTGGCCACCGGCGGTGTCGGTGCGTTGCGGATGATGGCAATGAACTCGTCGATGTTCGCCAGCGCCACGGCCAGGCCTTCGAGCACGTGGCCGCGCTCGCGCGCCTTGCGCAGCGTGAAGATGGTGCGGCGCGTGATGACTTCGCGGCGGTGCTCCAGAAAGACTTCGATCAAGTCCTTCAAATTGCACAACTTCGGCTGACCGTTGATCAGTGCCACCATGTTGATGCCGAAGGTGTCTTGCAGTTGCGTCTGTTTGTACAGATTGTTGAGCACCACTTCGGGCACTTCGCCACGCTTGAGTTCAATCACCAGGCGCATGCCTGACTTATCACTCTCGTCCTGGATGTGGCTGATGCCTTCGATCTTCTTCTCGTGCACCAGCTCGGCCATGCGTTCCTGCAACGTCTTCTTGTTGACCTGGTACGGCAGCTCGTCGACGATGATGGCCTGGCGCTGGCCCTTGTCGATGTCTTCAAAGTGGCACTTGGCGCGCATCACCACGCGGCCACGGCCAGTGCGGTAGCCGTCTTTCACGCCATTGATGCCGTAGATGATGCCGGCCGTGGGGAAGTCGGGTGCCGGAATGATCTCCATCAATTCGTCGATCGACGCCAGCGGGTTGCGCAGCAGGTGCAGGCAGCCGTCAATCACTTCATTCAGGTTGTGCGGCGGGATGTTGGTGGCCATGCCCACGGCAATGCCGGAGGAGCCATTGACCAGCAGATTCGGAAAACGCGCCGGCATGACCAGCGGCTCCTGCTCGCTGCCGTCGTAGTTGGGGCCGAAGTCGACAGTTTCCTTGTCCAGATCAGCCAGCAACTCGTGGGCGATTTTCGACATGCGGATTTCGGTGTAACGCATGGCGGCAGCGTTGTCGCCGTCGACCGAGCCGAAGTTGCCCTGGCCGTCCACCAGCATGTGGCGCAGCGAAAAGTCCTGCGCCATGCGCACAATGGTTTCGTACACCGCGCTGTCGCCATGCGGGTGGTATTTGCCTATCACATCACCAACGATGCGGGCAGATTTTTTGTAAGGGCGGTTCCAGTCGTTATTGAGCTCGTGCATGGCGAACAAAACACGCCGGTGCACGGGCTTCAAGCCGTCGCGCGCATCGGGCAAGGCCCGTCCCACGATCACGCTCATGGCGTAGTCGAGGTAACTGCGCCGCATCTCCTCTTCAAGGCTGATGGGCAGTGTTTCTTTGGCGAACTGGGTCATTGGGCGGAAAAAAAGGCAGGCAGGCTGAACGTGAGGTGGGCAAGGCGATTCACACGCAAGGCATCGCGTGGCATCAGCGCGCTGATTTTAGAGGCAATGCGCTGTCGCTCGGCTGCAACACTTCCACGCAAAAAGCGGTTTTGTCTGACACAGGATCAGAGCACGGAACGTGGGCGGGCCCTTGCGCTGTGGCACAATAGTTCGAACGACTCAGCTGATGGTCACTTGAGTCGTCCGATTAATCGCAGCGCTGCTGCGGCCTTTCCCCTTGAGGAGCACTATGAAGAAATTGAATAACGTGGCAATGCTGATTGCTACCGCAGCACTCGCAACTGCCGCCGGCGCCCAAACAGTCGACAACTGGCGCAATGGCACCGGTGAACTGGTCTGGAAAAACGGCACCAACGAATACTGCTGGCGCGATGCCTTCTGGACCCCCGCCACCGCCGCTGTCGGTTGTGATGGCGCCATCGTCGCTCCTCCGCCTGCTCCTCCTGCACCCGCTCCGGCACCAGCACCAGCGCCCGCACCGGCACCGGCTCCAGCCGCCGCC
>JANMMR010000589.1:0-2162 GCA_031373455.1 Rhodoferax sp. | reverse complement strand
TGGACACCAAAGACCGCATGGTGCCCAGCGTGGCGGCGGCGCTCTTGGCGGTGGAGCGTGGCGCCAGTGTCGTGCGGGTGCACGACGTGCGCGAAACGGTGCAGGCCCTGAAGGTTTTGAACGCTATAAAATAGCTAGCTTGTGAAGGTAGGGCTGGTCGTACAGGTACAAGTACAGGAGCCAACATCGGACAACGGAAACCCATTCAAATGAGCAGAAAATTCTTCGGCACAGACGGCATCCGCGGCACCGTGGGCCAATCACCCATCACGCCCGATTTTGTCTTGCGCCTGGCCCATGCCGTGGGCCGCGTGCTCAAACGCAGCGAGCAGCGCCCCACGGTGCTCATCGGCAAAGACACGCGCATTTCCGGCTACATGCTCGAGAGCGCGCTGGAGAGCGGCTTCAACTCTGCCGGGGTTGATGTGGTGCTGCTGGGCCCTTTGCCGACACCCGGCGTGGCCTACCTCACACGCGCGCAGCGTGCATCGCTCGGTGTGGTCATCAGCGCCAGCCACAATGCGTTTGAAGACAACGGCATCAAGTTTTTCAGCGCGCAGGGCACCAAGCTGCCCGACGCCTGGGAGCAAGACGTGGAAGCCGCGATGGACCAGCCGCCAGTGTGGGCCAGCTCCGCCGATCTGGGGCGCACTCGCCGGCTCGAGGATGCGTCCGGGCGCTACATCGAATTCTGCAAAAGCACTTTTTCCAACGACCTGACGCTCAAGGGCCTGAAGATTGTGGTCGATGGCGCACACGGCGCGGCCTACCACGTGGCGCCCAACGTGTTTCACGAGCTCGGCGCGGAAGTGGTTTCCATCGGCTGCGCGCCGGATGGCCTGAACATCAACTTGGACGTGGGCGCAACGCATCCGGAAGCGCTGGTGGCGGCGGTCAAGGCGCACCGTGCGGATTACGGCATCGCCCTCGACGGCGACGCCGACCGGCTGCAGGTGGTCGACGCCACGGGCCGCCTGTTCAATGGCGATGAGATCCTCTACCTGATGGTCAAGGAGCGGCTCTCCCGCGGCGGCGCCAACGGCAGCAAACGCGTGGGCGATGCGGTGCCGGGCGTGGTCGGCACCCTGATGACCAACATGGCAGTAGAGCTGGCACTGAAGGCCCGGGGCGTGCCGCTGGTGCGCGCCAAAGTGGGCGACCGTTATGTGCTCGAAGAGCTCGAAGCGCGCGGCTGGCTGCTTGGCGGCGAAGGCTCGGGGCACCTGCTGGCGCTGGACAAACACACCACCGGCGACGGCCTGGTCTCGGCGCTGCAGGTGCTGCAGGCTTGCATCCGCGGTGGGCGCACCTTGGCGCAGCTGCTCGAAGAGGTCACCCTGTTCCCGCAGGTGCTTATCAACGTGCGCCTGCTGCCGGGGCAAGACTGGCAGGCCAACACCGCCATGGCCCAGGCGACCCGTGAGGTGCAGGCGGAGCTCGGCGACAGCGGGCGTGTGTTGATCCGCGCCAGCGGCACCGAGCCTCTGGTTCGGGTGATGGTCGAAGCGCGCGATGGGCCGCAGGCCAGGGCTTGCGCCGAGCGCATCGCCAACTGTCTGAACGGCTGAGGCGTGGCGTCGCAGCCTGAACGTCCCCAGAAGCAGGGAGTTGTGGGGGCTGCGTCATGAGGATTTTGCAAGCCGACCTTGCCAACCCCGTGCACGCCCGCGCCTTGGTGACCCTGCTCGACATGTACGCGCGCGACGTCATGGGTGGCGGCAAGTCGTTGGGCCAGTTCGCGCTGGACAACGTCGCGGCAGAGCTGGCCCGGCGGCCGCAGGCGTTCAGCGTGTTGGCGTTTCAGGGTGAGGAGCCGGTGGGCCTGGTCAACTGCATCGAAGGTTTTTCCACCTTTGCCTGCAAACCGCTGGTGAATGTGCACGACGTGGCCGTACATCCTAATTTTCGCAAGATGGGTGTAGCGCGGCAGATGCTGGCGCTGGTCGAACGCATCGCACGCGAACGCGGCTGCTGCAAACTCACGCTCGAGGTGTTGCAAGGCAATGCGCCGGCCATCGGCCTGTATGCGCGCATCGGGTTTGTCGGCTACCAGTTGGTGCCCATGAAGGCTTGACGCTGGTCACCAACAACGAGCGAGAATTTGTTCGGGTGCCGGCATTGCAAATAGAAAATTGGCTTCGCGAAGTTGAGAAAAGAAAAGC
>JANMMR010000018.1:0-5265 GCA_031373455.1 Rhodoferax sp. | reverse complement strand
GCGCCGGGCTGCGGCCCGCTGGCCTGGTTGAAGGCATCCGTGTTGCGCAGCCCGGCCAGGGCATCGACCATCAACGCGCAATTGACCTCCAGCGCCGTGTGAAGGGTCACGACACTGGCTTCGCTCAAAGCGTGTTCACTTCGGGCAGGGGCCTTGCCCTGGCCAATGAACGCCGCCAGATCCACCACCCCGAACAAACCCCCGCGCAAATTCAGGACACCCGCAAACCACGGCGTGCAATAGGGAACCCGCTGCAAGTGACCCAGCGGGAATATCTCGCCGGATTGAACCAGCGGAAACAGGTAGTTGGCGCCGCCGGCGCGCACCGCCAGCCATGACACCAGCACACCTTCGGTGCGGGCGGCTTGCAGGCGGGTCGCCAGTCGGGTTTGGAGTTCTCGCAGTGCTGCTCGGTTGGCCATAGGTTGAAATGCTGTTCAGCTGTGCAAACCGCTCAGCCCAGAGCCTTGATTTTGCTCATCAAATCGGCCTCGTCGACCGGTTTGGTGATGTAGTCGCGAGCGCCCTGGCGCATGCCCCAGACGCGGTCGGTCTCGAGGTTTTTGCTGGTGCACATGATGATCGGCACGTCTGCGTATTCCGGCGTGCGGCTGATGGCGCGCGTGAGCTGGAAGCCATTTTGCCCGGGCATGACGACGTCCATAAGGATCAGGTCGGGTTTTTCTTCGGCCAGCCGCTTGAAGGCGTCGTCGGCGCCTTGCGCGGTGCGCACGATGAAGCCGTTTTTCTGCAGCAGGTCGGTCAGGAACATGAGCTCCGTTTTGGAGTCGTCAACGATCAACACTTTCTGGATGGACATCAGGCTGCCCCTTGCATGTGCGACCCGAACTGCTTGACTGCCTGCAGCAACTGGTCTTTGGTGAATGGTTTGGTGAGGTAATCCTGGGCGCCGACCATGCGTCCGCGCGCCTTGTCAAAAACGCCATCTTTGGAGGACAGCATCACCACCGGCACCGTGGCGAATTTCGGGTTGCGCTTGATGATGGCGCAGGTCTGGTAGCCGTCCAGGCGTGGCATCAGGATATCGCAAAAAATCAGGTGCGGCTGGTAATCGTTGACCTTGGCCAGGGCGTCAAAACCGTCCTCGGCCAGCAGGACCTCGTGTCCACCCTGCTTGAGGAAGATCTCGGCGCTGCGCCGGATCGTGTTGCTGTCATCGATGACCAGCACTTTGTAGGTGGTGACTGTTGCATTCACGGGGCCAGACTCCTCAACAGTGGCTAAAACGACGCGTTCCAAGAGCGAAACCGGGAGCCGGCAGGTGCGGAATTCAGAAAAGCAGGCCTCCCGTGCTGAAAATTCAAATCTGCACCATCTCGAAATCTTCTTTGCGCGCCCTGCATTCGGGGCAGGTCCAGTTCATCGGCACGTCACGCCACAAGGTTCCGGGGGCAATGCCGTCGTCGGGCGATCCCGCCGTTTCGTCGTATATCCACCCACAAATCAGACACATCCAAGTTTTCGTATCAGTCACAGCTTAAGGGGCCTTCGAATAGAATGCAATGTATTGTATAGAGCGGATGCAAAACTGTTGCGCTTCCAGCAACGTTTGCTATCAATTTTTCGCCTGCTTGCAACAAACCCCAAGATCAGGCCAACTGAATGACGCCGCCCATTGACAAAAAACCGACCGACAACGGACCGCTCGGGGATCAAGACGACGATGCCGACGCCCTCGCTCCAGCCTGCGTGCTGGTTTTCAATGCCAACGACCCCAGCGGCTCGGGCGGCCTCTCCAGCGACGTCACCGCCGTCGCCTCGGTCGGCGCACACGCCCTGCCGGTGGTCACTGGCTCCTATGCGCGCGACACCAGCGAGATCACCGACCATTTCGCGTTTGACGACGAAGCCGTGACCGAGCAGGCGCGCACCATCCTCGAAGACGTGGTGGTGCAGGTGATCAAGGTCGGTTTTGCCGGATCGCCGGAAAACATCAGCGCCATTGCCCAGATCGCCTCTGACTATGACGACCTGCCCCTGGTCGCCTACATGCCCGACCTCTCCTGGTGGAACGAGCAGCAGATTGACGACTACCTTGACGCCTTCAAGGAGCTGCTCCTGCCGCAGACGACCGTGTTGGCTGGAAACCACAGTACTTTGCGCCGCTGGCTGCTGCCCGACTGGGATGGCGCCAAGACGCCGACCGCCCGCGACATCGCCCGCGCCGCGCACGAACTGGGCGTGCCTTATGTGCTGGTCACCGGCATCGCGCTGGCCGACCAGTTCATCGACAACGTGCTGGCCACCCCCGAGACGGTGCTGGCGAGTGAAAAATTTGAACGGTTTGAAGCCGTCTTCTCAGGTGCCGGTGACACCCTCACTGCGGCGCTGGCGGCGGTGCTGGCCAGCGGCACGGCCTTGCCGGAGGCGGTGAAAGAAGCGCTGGGTTACCTGGACCGCAGCCTCAACGCGGGTTTTCGCCCCGGCATGGGCCATGTCATCCCGGACCGCCTGTTTTGGGCGCAGTCCGACGACGACGATGAGGACGACACCGGCGAAGACGATGACCGCCAGCTCGCCAAGATGATTTTTGACCTGCCTGCGCCCGATACCAAACATTGAGCCGCCGCTTTCAAACACCCCATGGACCACAACATTGCCCTCTTCAACCGCGCCAAAGCCGTCATCCCCGGCGGCGTGAACTCGCCCGTGCGGGCCTTCAAGGCGGTTGGCGGCACGCCGCGTTTTGTGAAAAAAGCCCAGGGCGCGCATTTCTGGGACAGCAACGACCAGCGTTTCATTGACTACATCGGCTCCTGGGGCCCGATGATCCTGGGCCACGGCCACCCGGCGGTGCTGGATGCCGTGCAAAAAGCTGCACTGGAAGGGTTCTCATTCGGCGCGCCGACCGAGCGTGAGGTCGAACTCGCCGAGGAAATCCTCAAGCTCTACCCGTCGATGGACATGGTGCGCCTGGTGAGCTCGGGCACCGAAGCCGGCATGAGCGCCATCCGCTTGGCGCGCGGCGCCACCGGGCGCAGCAAGTTCATCAAGTTTGAAGGCTGTTACCACGGGCATGCCGACGCGCTTTTGGTCAAGGCCGGCTCGGGCCTGGCGACCTTCGGCAACCCCACCAGCGCCGGTGTGCCGCCTGAAGTGGTGGCCCACACCATCGTGCTTGAATACAACAACATCGAGCAACTCGAAGCCGCGTTCAAACAGCACGGCGCCGAGCTGGCCTGCCTGATGATCGAGCCGATCGCCGGCAACATGAACTTCGTGCGCGCCAGTGTGCCCTTCATGCAACGCTGCCGCGAGTTGTGCAGCCAGCACGGCGCGCTCTTGGTGTTTGGCGAGGTCATGACCGGCTGTCGCGTGGCGCTCGGTGGCGCGCAGGCGGTCTACGCCCGGTCGATCCCCGGCTTCGCGCCCGACATGACGGTGCTGGGCAAGGTGATTGGCGGCGGCATGCCGCTGGCGGCTTTTGGCGCCAAACGCGCGGTGATGGAGCAACTCGCGCCACTCGGGCCGGTGTACCAGGCGGGCACACTCTCGGGCAACCCGGTGGCCACGGCCTGCGGTTTGGCCACGCTCAAGGAAATCCAGAAACCCGGCTTTTTTGACGCCCTCTCGCGCCAAACCTGGGCACTCGTGAGCGGCCTGCAAGGCGCGGCTGACGCAGCGGGCGTGCCGTTTTGCGGCGATTCCGAAGGTGGTATGTTCGGCTTTTTCCTGATGCCCCAATTGCCCCAAAACTACACCCAGGTCATGACCACCGACAGCCCGCGTTTCAACCGGCTGTTCCATGGCCTGCTCGAGCGCGGCGTCTATGTCGCGCCGGCGCTGTACGAGGCCGGTTTTGTCAGCAGCGCTCACACTGATGCCGATATCGCCGAAACCGTGGCCGCCGCCGCCGCGGTTTTCGCCCAATGGGGTGTGAAATAGTCCCGAGGCGGGCTGAAATTTGCTATTATTTATGCAGCAAACTATTGAATAAATATTTGACTTAGTTGCCGATTTTTCTCATATTTTTCACGCAATCAAAAAAAATGCGGTTTTCGTACCCAAATTGGGTATGATCGAAGGCAAATCACCCTTGTTACGTGAGCCTTGGCAGCGATCGCTGCGGCTGGGCAAGCCGTCAAAACCCTTCGAATCTGCCTGAATTCGTGATTTTGTTACCCCAGCTTTACCGGGCGGACATTGATTCTGACAACCAGTCGGCCTAGACTTGCGTTGAGGGTAAGAGGTTGCGGCCACAGTGTGTGGCGGCGGCCTGTGCCAAAGGAGCCATAGCCATGAAAAAATCCCTAGTGTTCACCCTGCTGGCCAGTGTCGGCGCCCTTGCGGCACCGTCGGCCTTCGCCCAGGAAGTCGGCCGGGTCATTTCCAGTACGCCCGTCATCAGCCAGATCCCGGTGCCGCGCCAGGTCTGCTCGCAGCAGCAGGTGCAGGTGCAAGGCCAAAAATCCGGCGGCGGTGCCTTGTTGGGTGCCGTGGCCGGCGGCGCCATTGGCAACCAGTTCGGCGGCGGTGAAGGCCGCGCGATTGCCACCCTCATCGGTCTGGTCGGCGGCGCCATGGTGGGCGACCGCGTCGAAGGCGGCGGTTACCCGCAAACGCAAAACGTGCAAAGCTGCACCACCCAGACCTTCTATGAAAACCGCACCACCGCGTACAACGTGGTGTACGAGTTCAACGGCAAACAATACAGCGTGCAAATGCCGCAAGACCCCGGCCCCACGGTGCGCCTGCAAGTCTCGCCTGTGGGTGCCGCTGCCCCTGCGCCGCAATCCAACTACACCGAAGCGCAGCCCGAAGCCGCGCCGGTTTATGCGCAGCCGCCGGTGGTGTACACACAGCCGCCCGTGGTTTACACGCAGCCGCAGGTCGTCACCCAGGTGGTGCAGCCGGTGTACCCCATCGCTTACCCGATCGCCTACCCGCACGCCTACTACCCACCCGTGGGTGTGAGCCTGAACCTGGGTTGGTCCAACTGGAACGGCCATCGCGGACACGGCCACCGCAACTGGCGCTAACCGTCAGAAGTCAAACGCCAAACGCCAAACGGGCGGCTTGTAAACGGGTGGCTTGTGTTAGTGGCGGAAATGCCGCACGCCGCTGAAGACCATCGCTACGCCGCGTTCGTTGGCCGCGTTGATGACTTCGTCGTCGCGCATCGAGCCACCCGGCTGGATGACGCAGGTGGCGCCGGCGTCAACCACCACGTCCAGGCCGTCGCGAAACGGGAAAAACGCATCACTCGCCACCGCCGTGCCTTTGAGCGACAAGCCTGCGTGTTCG
>JANMMR010000677.1:0-6462 GCA_031373455.1 Rhodoferax sp. | reverse complement strand
TCACGGTTTGTGGGAGGGCAGTTTGCGCGTGGACCGCAAACGACAACGTGGCGCTCCAAACCAGTGCGACAAGGCCCTTTGCCAACACGTTCACCGGCCACGAAGTAGCATTATTTTTCACATTTATTTCCTGAAAAGATGTTAGCTGACTTTTATAGGAACTAAGTCACGCAAAACCTCAATAATTTGCTATCTTAATTAAATAAATTGCGATTAA
This sequence comes from Rhodoferax sp., assembly GCA_031373455.1. Lineage (GTDB taxonomy): Bacteria > Pseudomonadota > Gammaproteobacteria > Burkholderiales > Burkholderiaceae_C > JANYCG01. Next base: position 6,245 of record JANMMR010000677.1, on the reverse strand, counting down.
TTAATTACCAAATCTTTACTTACAATTCAGTTCCCAAGATGGCTGTTGATTGGCTCGACAAGGTGCCGCCGTTGCCGTGGGCGATTGCCGTTTTGGCGCCGGCCACTTGCCGCGCACCACATTCACCGCGCAGCTGCTGCACCGCTTCGATCAGGGCAAAGATGCCGTACATACCAGGGTGCACACAGGAGAGTCCACCGCCATTGGTGTTGACCGGCAAGCGCCCGCCCGGGCCAATGGCGCCGCCTTCCACAAACGCGCCGCCTTCGCCTTTTTTGCAAAACCCGAGGTCTTCGAGGAACAAAAGCGTGTTGATGGTGAACGCGTCGTACAACTGCAGCACGTCGATGTCTTTGGCGGCGATTCCGGCCATGGCATAGGCCTCGCGGCCCGATTGCGACGCGGCGGTGACGGTGAGGTCTGGCATGGCCGAAATCTGCCGGTGCCACAGCGCCGTGGCGTTGCCCAGCACGTAGACCGGCTTTTTCTTCAGGTCTTTCGCACGGTCCGCCCGCACCAGCACGTAGGCGCCGCCGCCGTCGGTCACCAGGCAGCAGTCGCGCACGGAAAACGGGTCGCTGACCATGCGCGCCTTGAGCACGTCGTCAATCGACAAAGGGTCGCGCATGAAGGCCTGCGGGTTCAACTGCGCCCAGCCGCGTGCGGCCACGGCCACCTCGGCCAGGTGGCGCCGTGTGGTGCCGTACTGGTGCATGTGGCGCGACGCGGCCAGCGCGTAGGCCGTGAGCGGCTGCATCGGCTCGTAGGGCGTTTCATAGGGCTGCGGATCCAGCCATTTGCGCGCCTTGGCCACCTCGGCGCGGCCAAACTGCGCCGTGCGCTGCACACTGCCGTAACACACCAGCACCGCCTTGCACTGCCCACTGTCGAGCGCCTGCATGGCCGGCAGCAGGTGCGCGATGAAGCTGCTGCCGCCAATCATGGTGCCGCTGACGAAGCGGGGATTGATACCCAGGTATTCGGTGACCACCATCGGCCACATGGTCGAGGTGGTGCTCGCGGTGCACAGGCCGTCGATGTCTTGCATCGTAAGGCCGGCATCGGCCACCGCCGCGTGTGCACTGCGGGCCAACAACTCCATGTCGGTGAAACCATGCGCTTCGCCAAAGCCGAAAGTGCCAACACCGGCAATCGCCGCCTTGCCCCGCAGGGCTTTCATGTCGGGGGAAACCGCGCTCATGGCTTGGCTCCCTGCCCGTTTGCGGCAACCGGGTTGAAAACCACCCGGCCTTTGCCCTCCACCACCTGCACCCGGGCGGCCACACCTTGCCCGATCTTCACCGCATCGGGTGGCAGGTTTTCAACATGGCCCATCAGGCGCACCCCTTCATCAAGCTCAACAATGCAGACGTTGTAGTCGCCGCCCGCCTCGGGTTTTCGGCGTACCGTGGTGCTGGCGTACACCGTACCGCTGCCGGCGGGCGCCACCAGATTCACCGCGTTCGAGCCGCAATGCGGGCAGACCTCGCGCGGGAAATAAATGTGTTTGTTGCAAGCGGTGCAGTGCTGGATGAGAAAACGGCCGGCGTCCAGCTCGGTCTGGTGCTGCGCCAGGATGCCTTGCGGCCGGGTGGTGGTGGCATCGCTCATCACACCGGGTCCCAGGAAAACACATCGCCCGAGCGGTCGAGGTCGAAATAACTCGCCTTCAACGCGGGCAACGCGTGGTTCAGCACGGTTTGTGGCGTCCAGCCTTCCGTGCGTTGCACGCTGCGAACGGGACGCGGCTGGCTCATCAGGAAAATTTCGTTGTTGCGCACGGCGAAAACCTGGCCGTTGGTGTCGGCCGCGGCATCGCTGGCCAGGCAGACCGCCAGTGGGGCGATCTTGGCCGGCGTCATCTGTTTGATCTTGTCCACGCGTGCCTGCTGCTCGGGCGTATCGGTGGGGATCGAGCCGATCATGCGGCTCCAGGCAAAGGGCGCGATGCAGTTGCTGCGCACATTGAATTTGAGCATGTCCAGCGCGATGGATTTTGACAGCGCCATGATGCCGAGTTTGGCCGCTGAATAGTTGGCCTGGCCGAAGTTGCCAATCAGCCCGCTGGTCGACGTCATGTGCACATAACAGCCGCTGTTTTGCTCCTTGAAGTGGGTGGCCGCCGCGCGGCTCACATAAAACGCGCCGTTCAAATGCACGTTGATGACGGCGCTCCACTCGTCCACACTCATCTTGTGGAAAAAGCGGTCACGCAGGATGCCGGCGTTGTTGACCACCACGTCAATGCGGCCAAAGGTGTCCAGCGCGGCTTGCACGATTTTGCCGGCGGAATTCGGCTCGGAGACGCTGTCAGTATTCGCCACTGCCTCGCCGCCCAGCGCCTTGATTTCCTTGACCACCGCCGCAGCCGGGCCGTCGTCGTGCCCCTCGCCGCCGACTGACGCGCCGATGTCATTGACCACCACTTTCGCACCCTCGCGTGCAAACGCGAGCGCGAAATCGCGCCCAATGCCGCCGCCTGCGCCGGTGATCACGACGACTTTTCCTTCAACCATTCCTGTCATTTTTACTCCTCGAATTAATTGGGGTCAGATTCCAATTGATTGTCCAATACGCTCTGTAGAAATTAATTGGAATCTGACCCCAATTAATTTGCCAGCCTCAAAGTCCGCGCGAGATCAGCTCTTTCATCACTTCCGATGTGCCGCCGTAGATACGTGACACACGGGTGTCCACGTAAGCGCGGCAAATCGGGTATTCCATCATGTAGCCATAACCGCCATACAGCTGCAGCAACTCGTCGAGCGACTTGCCCAGCTCTTCGGTGCAATAGAGTTTGGCCATCGCGGCTTCTTCCAGCGTGAGTTTGCGCTTCAAATGTTCGGCGAGGTAAGTGTCGACCATCATGCGCATCACGGTTGCGCGGGTTTTGATCTCTGCGAGCTTGAATTTGGTGTTCTGGAATTCAAACACCGGCTTTCCAAACACCATGCGCTCTTTGGTGTATTTGATGGTCTCGGCCAGCATGGCCTCGAGTTTGGCGGCTGAAGCAATGGCGATGATGAAGCGCTCCTGCGCCAGCTCTTTCATCAGGTACGCGAAACCCATGCCCTCTTCACCCAGCAGGTTGGAGACCGGCACGCGCACATCTTCAAAAAACAGCTCGGCGGTGTCCGCCGCTTCCTGGCCCATTTTTTCGAGCTTGCGCCCTTTGCGGAAACCTGGCCGGTCGGCCTCCACCAAAATCAGCGACGTGCCTTTGGCGCCGAGCTCGGGGTTGGTCTTGACGACAACGACCACCAGGTCGCAATTGAGCCCGTTGGAGATGAAGGTTTTGGAGCCGTTGATGACGTAGTCGTCGCCATCCTGAAGCGCCGTGGTGCGGATCGCTTTGAGGTCGCTGCCGGCGCCCGGTTCACTCATGGCGATGGCCAGAATCACCTCGCCGCTGGCCGCCTTGGGCAGCCATTTCGCCTTTTGCGCAGGCGTGCCCAGGCGATGGATGTAGGGCGCGATGATGTCCGAATGCAGGTAGAAGCCCGGCCCGCTGATGTTGGAGCAGGCCATCTCTTCGATGAGCACGGCGCAGTGGCCAAAATCTCCGCCCGCACCGCCCCACTCCTCGCTGATCGCCGTGCACAGCAGGCCTTCGCGTCCGGCCTTGAGCCAGGTTTCGCGGTCAACCCGCCCTGCCTTGTCCCACTCGGCCTGGCGCGGCGTGCATTCGCGTTCGATGAATTTGCGCACCGTGTCGCGGTACATCTCGTGGTCATCGCGGAACACGGTACGGGGAAAAGTGAGGATGGTCATGGTGCAGGCAAGTTTATCGCCCAGAGACGGCCATTGGCGGTGCTCAAAGCGACATCGGACACTTCCAGAAATTCAATTCCCGGGATGCAGTGCAAGGCGCAAACCGGAGCAATACACAAGTATTGCGAGGATTTGCAACGCAGCAATGTGCCCGGCAATTGGATTTATGGAGGTGCCCGCAATTACAATCGAGGTTTCAGCCTCTGGATAAACACCATGAACCGCTGCTTCCCGTTTCACAGAAAGTTGGCGCCGCCATCAATGCGTGCGCTGCGCCGTGTGGCCATTGTCTGCCTGATGGCAACCGTGGGCGACTTCGCCCTGGCGCAAACACCAGTTCCTGCCCTGAACCAGGGCCAGATGCCCATCATCGGCACGCGCCAGTTTCCGGCCAGCGCCAAACGCGGCACGCTGGAAGTCAAAATGCCGCCGCAGGTCACCATCAATGGCGCCGAGGAGCGCCTCTCACCCGGCGCCCGCATCCGCGGCCCGAACAACCAGCTCGTGATGTCAGGCCAGCTGGTGGGCCGCGCCGTGCAGGTGAATTACGTGCGCGACAACCAGGGAATGATCCACGAGGTGTGGATTCTCAATGGCCTGGAAGCCCAGGAAGAGCGCGAAGGCTCGGGCCCGGTCATCAATTACCGCTTCGGCTCCCAGATCGAATCCGCCAAACAGCCCTGACTGCGCCTGCAGCGCATGGCCACCGGCTTGTGGGCGGGCAACCATCACAAGTCCGGAACCTCAGAACGCGGAATTGTTAACTTCCATGTTAAAAATTTGTATTTATTTATAAAAACTCAAATAATTATTGGCATTAAAGTCACGAATTAATTGGATTTATTGCTATAGTTTTTTATATATTTTTGTAATTTATTTAATATATTTTTTAAATTAAATTACTAACACACGAAATTATGAGTAAAAAAGTTTTCATCAAAACCTTTGGCTGCCAGATGAACGAGTACGACTCGGGCAAGATGGCCGACGTCTTGCACGCCGCCGAAGGGTACGAGCCCACCCAAAACGTTGACGAGGCGGATCTGGTGCTCTTCAACACCTGCTCGGTGCGCGAAAAAGCGCAGGAAAAGGTGTTTTCGGATCTGGGCCGCGTCAAACACCTCAAAGCCAAAGGTGTGTTGATTGGAGTAGGGGGTTGTGTGGCCAGCCAGGAAGGCGCCGCCATCATCGACCGCGCGCCGTATGTCGACGTGGTCTTCGGCCCGCAAACCTTGCACCGCTTGCCTGAAATGCTGCGCCAGCGCTCACTGACTTCGCGGTCGCAGGTGGACATCAGCTTCCCGGAAATCGAAAAGTTTGACCACCTGCCGCCTGCGCGCGTCGAAGGCGCCACGGCGTTTGTGAGCATCATGGAAGGCTGCTCCAAATACTGCAGCTACTGCGTGGTGCCCTACACCCGTGGTGAAGAAGTGAGCCGCCCGTTTGACGATGTGCTGGTGGAGGTGGCGGGCCTGGCCGACCAGGGCGTGAAAGAAGTGACGCTACTGGGCCAAAACGTGAACGCTTACCGTGCCCGCATGTCGAGCGAGTTGACCTCAATTACAACAGAAATGGCGGATTTTGCGACACTTTTGGAGTACGTTGCAGACATTCCGGGTATTGAACGCATCCGTTACACCACCAGCCACCCGAACGAATTCACTCCTGCCTTGATAGCGGCCTACGAGAAGATTCCCAAACTCGTGAGCCACCTTCATTTGCCGGTGCAGCATGGTTCTGACCGCATCCTGATGGCGATGAAACGCGGGTACACCGCCATGGAATACAAGAGCACGGTGCGCAAACTGCGGGCGATCCGCCCCCAAATGGCCATCAGCAGCGACTTCATCGTCGGGTTCCCCGGTGAAACGGATGACGATTTCGCGAAGATGATGAAACTTATCGACGATATCGGCTTTGATAACAGCTTTAGCTTCATTTTCAGCCCACGCCCAGGCACGCCGGCGGCGGCTTTGCAAGACGACACGCCGCATGACGTCAAGCTCCAGCGCCTGCAGCAGGTCCAGCGCACAATCGACGCCAACATGAAACGCATCAGCGAAGGTTTGCAAGGCAGTGTGCAGCGGGTGCTGGTGGAAGGCCCGTCCAAACGCGATGCCGCCGAACTCATGGGCCGCACCGAATGCAACCGGGCGGTCAATTTTGCCGTCAACCCACAACACCATGCGCGACTGATCGGCCAACTGGTGGATGTGCGGGTGACGGAAGCCCGCACTTACTCGCTGCGGGGCGAAGTCGTCGTAACAGAAAGTGCCGTATCGCTTTGAGCCAAGCGCCCGGCGCCAGCCCACCGCAGGCTACCTAACGCGCACCCGGAAGCTCAAGTCGAAATAGGGGTTGCCGCCACCAGAACCGGCCATCGTGCCCTTGGGTGTCAGGCGGATGCACCTGACGGCCGCATCGTAGGGGGCGGTTGGCAGCATGGACGTCACACAGCCCGCGTCGCTGAAAAA
>JANMMR010000638.1:0-5562 GCA_031373455.1 Rhodoferax sp. | reverse complement strand
GTGAGATCAAAGCGCGCGAGTTTGACAAAACCGTGCAGGACATCATCGCCAAGATGAACGCCTTTGGCATTTCCCTGAAAAACTTGCAGCAAGCACTCGGAGGTAAACGTCAATCGGGTGTGGCGAGGACTGGCAAGGGCAAGGTTGGCGCTTTGAAAAGAAATTCTTCCAAAAAATCAGCGGCCAATGCGAAAAGCAAATCGGCTGGCACGGTTGTCGCCGCCAAATATCGTGGGCCAAATGGCGAGACATGGAGTGGCCGCGGCTTGATGCCGCGCTGGTTGTCGGCCCTGGTGGCGCAAGGCAAGACCCGGGAAGATTTCGCGGTCAAGGGCTAATCGGTCACGTTTTGACCGGACAAGAGCCGAAAATGGCCGGATCGCTTTAGGGGAGTTGTTTGCAAAACAGGGTATTGGGTTGGCCGCGCGCCGCCAAGCGCGTGGTGGTGGTGGCGCTGGATGTCGCGTTGGCGTTGTTCGCAACCTGGGTTGCGTTCACGTTGCGGCTGGACACTTTTCATTGGCCCACCGGAGTTCAGTGGCGGGTCTATGCGCTCGCGCCTGTGTTGGCCATTCCTATTTTTATCCGTTGGGGTTTGTACCGCGCCATATTCCGCTATACCGGGCAGGCCGCTTTGAACACGATGGCTACGGCAGTGGCCACCTACGCCGTGCTCTTGATTGCCATTCTGGCGTGGCAGCGCTGGCCTGGCGTGCCCCGAAGCGTTGGCGTATTGCAGCCGCTTGTATTTTTGCTGCTGGTGGGCGCGAGCCGCGCTTCGGCCCGCTTCTGGCTGGCCAACCTTGGGCAAAAACGCGCCAACGTTGAGGGGCGGATGCTGATTTACGGGGCGGGCACCTCCGGCGTGCAGACCGCAACCGCGCTGGCGGTCTCGGGGCAATATGAGCTGGTGGGCTTCATCGACGATGACCCTTCCAAAGTTGGGCGCAGTGTCAACAACGTCCAGGTGTTTGCCGCGTCAGCGGTTCCCGCACTTGTAGAAAAACATGCGGTGACGGATATTATGCTGGCCTTGCCCAGCGCCACGCGAGCCCGCCGCAACGGCATCATTGAAGGGCTTCAGGCCCTGCCGGTTCACATCCGCACCTTGCCCAACTGGGCCGACCTGGCCAGTGGCCGCATCAGCGTTCAGGATTTCATCGAGCTGGACGTGGAAGACCTGTTGGGCCGAGACGCGGTAGCGCCAGACAACGCCTTGCTCGCAAGCCACCTCGCCGGCCAGGTGGTGATGGTTACCGGTGCCGGCGGCAGCATTGGCGGCGAGTTGTGCCGGCAGATTCTCAGGCAGGCGCCGGCTCAGCTGATTTTGCTGGACCACAACGAGTTTGGACTCTACAGCATCCACCAGGAATTGCAATTGGTCTGCGCTGCGCAGGCTTTGGCGGTGCAATTGGTGCCGGTTTTGGGCAGTGTCGCCAACTACGCACGCATGACCAACCTGTGCAAAACCTGGCGGCCATCCACCATCTACCACGCAGCGGCCTACAAACACGTGCCCCTGGTGGAATCCAATGCTGGTGAAGGCATTGCCAACAATGTGCTGGGCACACTCAATATGGCGCGCGCAGCACTGGAAAATTCTGTTGGCCGGTTTGTGCTGATCTCCACCGACAAGGCCGTGCGGCCCACCAACGTCATGGGCGCTTCCAAACGCATGGCCGAGCTGGTGTTGCAGGCGCTGGCCGATCAGCAGGGCACCGCCACGCAGAGCACCTGTTTCACCATGGTGCGTTTTGGCAACGTGCTGGGCTCCAGTGGCAGTGTTGTCCCCCTGTTTCGCAAACAGCTGGCAGCCGGCGGCCCGCTGACGGTGACCCATTCCGAGGTGACGCGGTATTTCATGACCATTCCCGAGGCCGCCCAACTGGTGTTGCAGGCCGGTGCGCTGGCCCACGGCGGCGATGTCTTCCTGCTCGACATGGGCCAGCCCGTGCGCATCATCGACCTGGCGCGGCGCATGATCAAACTCTCGGGCCTGTCTCTCAGGGACGAATCGAACCCCGGCGGTGACATCGCCATCGAGATCACGGGCCTGCGGCCTGGCGAAAAACTGTATGAAGAATTGCTGATTGGTGACGGCCCCATGCCAACAGCGCACCCGCGCATCATGAAAGCGCACGAAGCCTTTTTGCCATGGACCGTGCTGGCGCCGCAGCTGGAGGCGCTGGCCGCGGCAGCCGAGAATGACGACCTGCCGGCCATGAATGTCCTCCTGCTGAAACATGTGCAAGGGTACGAGCCCGGCGGCACCACCGCGCAAACCAGCGTTTATTGACGTTCGGGGTTGATTCGGCGTTGATTTGCGTTTGAGGCCGGGGCGTTGCGTTGCAATGCGGCACAATTTGGCGATCCAACACCTCCATCCCAAATTTCCTAATTCCGATGACCGAACCCCTCAACATCGCCCCGCGCGACAAAGCTGAAATCCTGGCCCAGGCCTTGCCCTACATCCGCAAGTTCCACGGCAAAACCCTGGTTATCAAATACGGCGGCAACGCCATGACCGATCCGGCGCTTCAGGCGGATTTTGCCGAAGACGTGGTGCTGCTCAAACTCGTCGGCATGAACCCGGTGGTGGTGCACGGTGGCGGCCCGCAAATTGAAAATGCCTTGCAGCGCCTCGGGAAAAAAGGCGAGTTCATCCAAGGCATGCGCGTGACCGACGCCGAGACCATGGAAGTGGTCGAGTGGGTGCTTGGCGGCGAGGTGCAGCAGGACATCGTGGGTTTGATCAACCAGGCCGGCGGCAAGGCGGTGGGTTTGACCGGGCGCGATGGCGCCATGATCCGCGCGCAAAAACTCAAGATGGTTGACGCCAAAGACCCGACCAAAGAGCATGACGTGGGCCAGGTGGGCGACATCGTGTCCATCGATCCGAGTGTCGTCAAGGCGCTGCAGGATGACGCCTTCATTCCGGTGATCAGCCCGATCGGATTTGGTGCGGACAACGAGAGTTACAACATCAATGCCGATGTGGTAGCCGCCAAGCTGGCGATTGTGCTCAAGGCCGAAAAGCTGGTGCTGCTGACCAACACCTCGGGCGTGCTCGACAAAGCCGGCAATTTGCTCACTGACCTCACTGCCCGGCGCATCGACGAGCTGTTTGCCGACGGCACCATCAGCGGCGGCATGTTGCCCAAGATCAGCGGTGCGCTGGACGCCGCCAAGAGCGGCGTGAACGCCGTGCACATCATCGACGGGCGCGTGCCCCACGCGATGTTGCTGGAAATTCTGACCGACCAGGCCTTTGGGACGATGATTCGCTCCCACTAAAAATTTCGGACGATGATTCGCTCGCATTGAGCATTGCGGGTGATCCGCGAAAACCCTTGACCCCGCTGTGCGAGAATTTCGCGAAACCCCCCTTGGTGCCATGTCCGAAACCGCTGCTGTCCCCGCTCCCTCTACACCCGTGCGCAAGCGCCCCAAACCTGGAGAGCGCAGGGTGCAGATTTTGCAGGCGCTGGCGACCATGCTGGAGCAGCCCGGCGCCGAACGCGTGACCACCGCCGCACTGGCTGCGAAGCTGGACGTGAGCGAAGCGGCCCTTTACCGCCATTTCGCCAGCAAGGCGCAAATGTTTGAGGGCCTGATCGAGTTCATCGAATCCACCGTGTTTGCCTTGGTCAACCAGATCGCCGAACGCGAGGCTGCCAATGCGGCAGGTGCGGCTGAGCCCGGCGCCGGAGCGCGGCAAGCGGCCCGCCTTGTCACCATGCTGATGCAGTTCGCCGAAAAAAACCCCGGCATGGCCCGCGTCATGGTGGGCGACGCCCTGGTGTTTGAAAACGAACGCCTGCACCAGCGCATGAACCAGTTTTTTGACAAGGTGGAAGCGGCGCTGCGCCAGTGCCTGCGCGAGTCTGCGGCGCAAAACGGCTCGGCCATGCCGACGGTGGATTCGCAGGTGGGTGCGGCGGTGCTCACTGCGTTTGTGGTCGGGCGCCTGCAGCGGTTTGCCCGCTCGGGCTTCAAACGGATGCCGTCAGAAAACCTGGAAGCCTGTCTGGCACTGATGCTCTAAATGTTAACTCCCATATTAATTTTTAGCGGGAAAATTCGGCAATTTGCGAATTTTTAAGGATTTTCCGGCGTCAAGTCACGAAGTATGGTGATAGTTTGCTATTAAATACATAGCAAACTCGTTTTCTGCAATTTCTCATCCCTCGCCTAGGTTCACTGGGAACCCGCTCTCAGTTCGCCAGGACCACGCCCACCGAGCCGCTCCGCCAGATGCGCACCCTGACCTTCGCGGTGACGGCCCTATCAGCGAATCGACCAGGGTCTAGGCTTTTTTCGCGCCGCAACCACACCGGCCAGGCCCAGCAGCATCAGCGCCAGCACGCCGGGCTCGGAAACGGGATGGGTGCCCGGGTCGGTGGCCAGTACCTGTGCCACCACCACGATGTCGTCAAGTCCGAAGATATCGGTACCGTTGCCGGTATTTCCAATGGCGATGTTCCTGTAGCCCTTGCTGTTGTCGATAAAACCGTAGAAATGCAGTGCCCCGTCCAAACCGCCCAGGGTGCTGCTGACCACCAGGCTGGTCACCACATTGTTGGTATCGGTGAGTGTCAGCATCAGCTGACCCGGGAAATCGCCGATGTCTGTGCCATAGAACCCGAAAGCCGATATGGCCGTGTCAAATGCTAGGTTGAGGTCGCCCTCCGCATTCCACCACTGGCTGCCGGCTGCCGATGTGTTGAATCGGCCACTGGAACTGTTGTTTGCAATCTGCCCCGTTCCGGAAAGCATGGCATGAACCGTCGGGTTGCCGCCACCACTGAACGTGAGTTGTATCGGACCGGGGGTTGACACGGCAAACGACTCGAAGTTTTCGCTTCCGGTACCGGTCAGATTGGCCAGGAAGCCACTCTTCGCCGCGACCGGACTGCCGCTGACCGTGAAATTCGGCGACTGGTTTTCTCCGAAAAAGGTGGTCAGCGTTGCGTGGGCCGTGCCAGCCGCCAGCATCAGCCCAATCACAAGCGATTTTCGAAACCCATGGGTCTTTGTCATTGACAGTTCTCCTCGTAGATGTGCCTTGAAACGGCTGCGCCCGACAACCCGGCAACCCGCCAATCCGGCCGGCAAAGAGCCATTGATGTTGAACGATACGCCCAAATCGCCTGGTGAGCAACACCCTGAGGCGCCGCCAGAAGCTTGGCGCAGGCCGGACAGCGGCAGAACCGGGTTTTTCGCAGATTTTCCAGGAAATACTAACGATGGCACTCGCCGAATACAAACGACATGCCTGTAGGCTCCACTTAACCGTGTCACCTATGCGCGAAAAAGTGACAACGTTAAGGTGACCCCACTCTGGGTTCACCCAGAACCCGCTCTCAGTTCACCAGGACCACGCCCACCTTGCGGCCCGCCGCGATGATTTCCCCCCAGGTCTGCGCATCCACCGAGATTCCGTCCACCTTGCGCTTCACGCGCGCGGCGCGTTCAGGCTCTCCCGCAAGCTGAACACCGTGCCCACCCGGTGCGGCGGGGCCGTTTTTCAGCCAGTCGACAAATGCCAGCGCCTCGCTGTTG